>CAIVAX010000143.1 GCA_903903935.1 uncultured Hyphomicrobiales bacterium
GCTGCAAACGCCATTTGGTGACAATCGAACTCTCAGGAATGGGCAGAACACCCACTTCCGAGGCCATCACCACAAGGCCATCATCGGTGACGACATAACGCGCAGGCCGCAAGCCATTGCGATCGAGGGTGGCGCCAATCTGCCGACCATCGGTAAAGGCCATAGCTGCAGGCCCGTCCCACGGCTCCATCAGCGCGGCATGATATTCATAAAAAGCGCGGCGCTCTTCATTCATCAGCGGATTGCCGGCCCAGGCCTCGGGGATCAACATCATCGCCGCATGCGCCAGCGAATAACCACCCTGCACCAGAAATTCGAGGGCATTATCAAAACACGCTGTGTCAGACTGACCTTCATAAGAAATGGGCCAGAGCTTTTCGATATCAGAGCCAAACAATTCCGAGGACACAGAGGCCTGCCGCGCCGCCATCCAATTCACATTGCCGCGCAATGTGTTGATCTCACCATTATGGGCGACCATGCGATAAGGATGGGCGAGCGACCAAGTGGGGAATGTATTGGTCGAGAAGCGTTGATGCACCAGCGCCAAAGCAGAATCGAGGCGCGGATCAAGCAGATCCTTAAAATAATTGCCCAGCTGGGTGGCCAACAACAAGCCCTTATAGACCAGCGTGCGCGAGGACATCGACACGACATAAAAGCCCTTCGTATGGGCATTATTCAGCGTATAGACCTTATTAGAAATCACCTTGCGCAGAATGAAGAGGCGACGCTCAAACTCATCCTGATCGCCGACCTTGGCCCCGCGACCAATTAACACTTGCTTATGCAAAGGCTCGGTTGGCTTGACCGTCTCGCCAAGACCAGACGGATCCACCGGCACATCCCGCCAGCCCAGCAAGGTCTGACCTTCGTCAGCAATGACCTGTTCAATGATCTTCTCGATCATCGCACGCCCTTGCTCATCGCGCGGCATGAACAAGGCACCCACGGCATAATCACCAGGCTTTGGCAAAGCAAAGCCCAAACGCTGCGATTCAGATGTGAAGAAATCATGCGGCAGCTGAATCAGCATGCCGCAGCCATCGCCCGCCAAAGGATCCGCACCCACAGCGCCGCGATGATCAAGATTGAGCAAGATCTCAAGACCCTTTTCGACAATCGAATGGGATTTGCGATTCTTTAGATCCGCAATAAAGCCGACGCCACAGGCATCGCGCTCGAAGGAGGGATCATAAAGGCCTTGTGAGGCGGGAAGGCCGGGATCAAAATTCCTCTGGTTCATGTCAACAAATCCAGTAAGGGGGGCCGGGTCAATGGCACTGATATGGGTATGATTACGGGCTTTGGCACGTTTGGATTTCGTCGCGCTGTCCAAATGCCCCCGGCCCTGTACATCCTCACCCATTATCCCACCCATGTCCCGCTCCAGCCTCTTGCCTCTGCGTGATGATCTGCCTCAATCAATCCAAACAGCCCGGCAGCAGAGGGAGCCACCCATCTCGCCCACTTGTACGAGACATTAAGCTATCGGGAATGATCAGCCAGCGCCGCAAATGGTCAGTAAAGCTGTCCTAATTGCGAGGTGAGACAATGCCAGATTTGTTGTCCCGGCACAAGCTGGCCGCCCCAGCTTTCAACGCCTTGAGTGCCAAGCTTGAGCGCCAAGTTTAAGGGCCAAGCTTAAAGGCCAAGTTTAAGGGCTACTCTTGCGCGCCCCCTCTTCAGGCTTGCGGGGGGCTATTGCGAACCCGCACGGGGGCGCCTTTGAGGTAAGCGAGGATATTATCCACCGTATCCTCGTAAAAAGCCCGGAAGGAATCATCGACCACATAGCCAAGATGGGGGGTCAAAACCGCCTCTTCAAAGGCATAAAGGGGATGATTGAGCCCCGTTGGCTCCTGATGGAACACGTCTAACCCCACGCCCGCAATACTTTTGCTCTGCAAAGCCTCAACCAGCGCCGCCTCATCAACCAAGGGGCCACGCGCCGTATTGATAAAGAAAGCCGAGGGCTTCATCGCCTTAATATCGGAGCGCCCGATAATCCCCTTGGTCCTCTCGCTCAAGACCAGATGCACGGTGATAAAATCGGCGGTCTGAAACAGGACAGACTTATCCACAAGCTGGGCACCCGCAGCGCTCGCCCGCTCCTGTGTGAGATTCGGGCTCCAAGCCAGAATCTTCATGCCAAAGGCCGTGCCAATGCGCGCCATGCTGGAGCCAATCTTGCCAAGGCCGACAATGCCCAAAGTCTTGCCCGCCAAAGTAATGCCCACGCCTGATTGCCAGACTCCCTGCCTGATGCGGCGATCTTCCATTGGAATGCGGCGGGCCAGAGACAAAATATGCCCAAAGGCCAGCTCCGGCGTGCCTTGATGGGCGCCCGGGCGGTCCTGCGAGCCACACACAAGAATGCCCAATTCAGCCGCTGCGGCATGATCCAGCGTGCGGTGCATAGAGCCTGTGGTGCAAATCAATTTGAGATTGGGCAGACGCGCCAAAAGCGAGCGGGGAAAGGGCGTACGCTCCCGCAAGGTTGAAATGATCTCATACGGCGCCAACAGGCGCGCGGCCTCATCCTCATCGGCAAAGGGATGGCCAATCACATCAAGCTGGCACTGCGCTTTGACGGGCGCCCAATCAGCCATGGACTGCGCGACATTCATATAATCATCGATAATCACAACCCTGACCACACGCGCCCCCTCACCTCATCAGCCCTGCATAAGACACTCAATCCACAATAGAGATCAAGAGACCCTTTGGCATCAGAAGAGATGGCATGAAACAAAATCTGAATGTAAGCGACACAGATAAGCTGATGGGCGAGCGCCTAATTGAAGCGCTCGATCACCATGAGCTCGAATTGCATTTCCAACCCATTGTCGAGCTGCACAGCTGCCGCACGCGTGGTTTTGAAGCCTTGGTGCGCTGGAACCATCCTGAGCGCGGCCTATTGGGCGCAGGCGAGATCATACCACTGGCCGAGCAATTGAACTTGATGCCGCAGATCGGCAATTTTGTGCTCCATGAAGCCATTCGCATTGCTGCCACTTGGCCACGCCATTTGCGGCTCGCCATCAATGTGTCGGCGCAGCAATTCAAAGCCTGCGAATTGGCGCGAATGATCCGATTGGCTGCGGCAGAATATCATCTGGCACCCTATCGCATCGAAATTGAGCTGACAGAAACGGCGCTGGTGTCAGATCTTGCCGCCACACGCCACACACTCCAACAGCTCGCCCGGCTTGGCTGCCGCATTGCGCTGGATGACTTTGGCACAGGCTATTCCTCGCTCAGCCATATTCTCGATCTGCATATTCACCGCTTGAA
>CAIVAX010000144.1 GCA_903903935.1 uncultured Hyphomicrobiales bacterium
CGATCAGCGTTTTCAAAGTCTGCAGCCGACAGATCGGTTGCGTTTGCTCAGCCAGCAAGGATCAGGTCGCATGGTCTTTACGACATCGCTTGGGATTGAGGATCAGGCGATCACCCATATGATTGCCAGTGCGGGATTGGCCATTGAGATTGCAACGCTTGATACAGGCCGCCTCTTTCCCCAGAGCTATGATGTGTGGGCTGCTAGCGAAGAGCGCTATGGTCTGCGCATCAAGAGTTTTGCGCCGCAGGCGCAAGCTGTTCAGGCCTTGGTGGCGGATCAGGGCATTAATGGATTTTATCATCTCACCGAGGCGCGCAAAGCCTGTTGCCAAGTGCGCAAATTGGAGCCTTTGGCGCGCGCTTTATCAGGGGCCAGCATTTGGATCACTGGATTGCGGGCGGATCAATCCGATCATCGTCAGGGATTGGGCTTTGTCAGCTATGACGAGAGCCGGGCATTGATCAAAGCCAATCCGCTGTTTGATTGGACGCGCGATCAAGTGGCTGAGTTTGTCAAACGCCATGACGTGCCGATCAATCCGCTGCATGAACAGGGCTATGTCTCGATTGGCTGCGCGCCGTGTACGCGTGCGATCAAGCCCGGTGAGCCAGAGCGGGCGGGGCGTTGGTGGTGGGAAGATGAAGCCAAGAAAGAGTGCGGCTTGCATGTCACAGACGATGGCCGGGTGGTGCGCCTATGAGCTCTTTATCGCATTTGCGAAAGCTGGAAGCCGAGAGCATTCATATTTTTCGCGAAGTGGTGGCGACGTGTGAAAATCCGGTCATGCTCTGGTCGATTGGCAAGGATTCAGCTGTGCTGCTGCATGTGGCGATGAAGGCCTTTTATCCGGCGCGTCTGCCCTTTCCTTTGTTGCATGTCGATACAACTTGGAAATTTCGTGAGATGATTGAATTTCGCGACAGGCGGGCGCGTGAATTGGGATTTGATCTGCTGGTGCATATCAATGAAGAGGGCGTAAAGGCTGGCATTAATCCCTTTGATTCAGGCTCACGCCTTCACACCGATGTGATGAAGACGCAAGGGTTGAAACAGGCCCTTGATCAATGGAAATTTGATGCGGCCTTTGGCGGGGCGCGGCGCGATGAGGAAAAATCACGCGCCAAGGAGCGCGTCTTCTCGCTGCGCTCGGCAGAACATAGATGGGATCCTAAAAATCAAAGGCCAGAGCCTTGGACGCTTTATAATACACGCAAGCGCAAGGGCGAGAGCTTTCGCGTCTTTCCGCTGTCCAATTGGACCGAAGCGGATGTGTGGGATTATATCGCACTTGAGAATATTGAAGTTGTTCCGCTCTATTTTGCAAAAGAGCGTCCTGTGGTCGAGCGCGATGGCGCGCTGATCATGAAAGATGATGAACGCATGCAGCTCCTGCCGGGCGAAGTGGTGCACAATCGTATGGTGCGGTTTCGTACCTTAGGCTGCTATCCGCTCACGGGTGCAGTTGAGAGCCATGCGGCAAATCTTGAAGAGATTATTGCTGAAATGCGCAGCTCACGCACATCCGAGCGGCAGGGGCGCGTGATTGATCATGATGGCTCAGCCTCTATGGAGCAGAAAAAACAGGAGGGCTATTTCTAATGAGCTCGCCTGCTGTCACACATTCTCATTCCATGCTGCGCTTTTTCACCTGCGGTTCTGTTGATGATGGCAAATCGACCTTGATTGGTCGCTTGCTCTACGAATCCAAAGCCGTGTTTGAAGATCAATTATCGGCGCTCGATCGCGATTCGCGTAAATTTGGCACGCAGGGCGATAATCTGGATTTTGCTTTGCTGGTCGATGGCCTTTCGGCTGAACGCGAGCAGGGTATTACGATTGATGTCGCCTATCGCTATTTCTCAACGCCGCAGCGCTCTTTCATTGTCGCTGATACGCCCGGCCATGAGCAATATACGCGCAATATGGCAACAGGTGCCTCGACGGCAGATCTCGCTGTCATTTTGATTGATGCGCGCAAAGGCCTGCTGCCGCAGACGCGGCGTCATTCTTTTATTGTCTCGCTGCTGCGCGTGCGTCATGTGGTGCTGGCAATCAATAAAATGGATCTGGTTGATTTTGACCGTGCCATCTTTGACAAGATCGTCGCTGATTATCAGGCGATTGCAGGACATTTGAATTTTGCTAGCATTATGCCCATTCCCATTTCTGCGCGCGATGGTGATAATGTCACACAGCGTTCAGATCGCATGAGCTGGTATCAGGGACCG
>CAIVAX010000145.1 GCA_903903935.1 uncultured Hyphomicrobiales bacterium
GGAGCAGGCGCCCTCGGGCCTTCGCGGGCCCGGGCCTTCTGCGGGCCCGGGTGGTGACTCGGACGGCGTGACTCCCGCCGGCCTCCCCCTTGCTGGTGGCGGCGTCGATGGCGGCAGCAGCAGCGGATGGGAGGACTCGGCCGATCCGGCCAACGGCCAGGGCCAGCTTCGCATCACCGTGAGATGGAAAATGCAACTCCCTGCGGCCGCGCGGGCGGACGCGCCGCTTTCGGAGGGTGGACCCGGGCCGGCGGCGCAGGGCGGCCCCGCGGGTTTTAGGAGCGTGCTTTCGCTCCTCACGGTCCCGTCTGATTCTCTGCCGCCTCACGGTGGCCCCGTCTCTGGGGAGGTCCCCTCGCCTCTCCTCTCTCCTTATTTTTTCATCCCGAATCTTTTCTTAAGCCAAAAGACATCCATCCAGTGCACATCGCGAGGGCTTGGGACAGATACAGTGGCAATGCGAAGGTGTGGTTCAGTAATAAAAATGCCTAGCACCACGCCAGAGAAGCCCTTAGTGGGGTCAGCGCGGTCGCGATCATGCCAAGAGCGAAAAAGAGCCCCCCAAAACATAATCGAAATAAACAGCCCGTATTCGGACAGGTAGTTTAGAAAGGGGCCCGAGCTTGCCGGATTCAGCCAGTGGGGATTGAGCAAATGCACGCACCGCGGAAGCACGGCAAAAATGATTGGCCCGCTAAATAGGCCCACCATCAACCAACGTGGTTGTTGTAGCACTCCCAGCGTGAACAGAAGCACACAGGCAATATAAAAAATTAACTCAAGGCGTAGCGTCCAGTAAAGACCCATAACATCTTGTGCGCCGAATACGCTCTGAATCATCGTGAGGTTCAGCAACACCGTCTGTGTTGAAAAGGGCGTCATCAAGAACAGCCCAAGCAGGGCTGCGCCCACGACCGAAACCCAATAGGCCGGATACAGCCTAAAGACTCTGCGAATCAAAAAGACTCGTAGTGCGTCTGGCTTAGTTTGGTTACCAATAGCCCGCAAACTTGAGGGAATCACAAAGCCGCTAATGGCAAAAAACAGGATGACTCCAACGCGTCCGGTGTCGATCGCTGCTGAAATTTTATAGAGCAGATCACCAGCAGGTGGCGTAGGTAATAGCCTGAAGGCTTCTGTGGCATGCAGCCAGATCACCAATAAAGCAGCAAGCCCACGCTGTGCATCGATATGACCAAACCGTAGAGGCGGAGCCGACACCGGGCTTAGTCCGCCTTAATGTTGTTATCTTGAATCAGCTTGCCATACAGTGCATATTGTTTTTGCGTTGCTTGGCCAAACTCTTGCGCGTTTGTGCCGCGAATCGTCACGCCAAGCGCAACCATGCGATCGCGTGTCTGTGGGTCTGCAAGAGCTTTCTTGATTTCAGCGTTTAATTTTTCAATGATGGGCTTTGGTGTACCTGCGGGTGCATTGATGGCAAACCACGAGTTAAAGAAAAAATCTTTGACTCCCGCTTGTACGACCGTTGGTACGTCTGGATACTGAGCGAGACGCTCAGGCGTTGATACTGCTAACAAGCGCAGCTTGCCCCCCTGGATCAACGAGGTCACCGTACCCAAGCCTTGATAGGAAACATCGACTTGCCCTGCAGCGGCGGCCACGGCGGCTGGCGTGGCCCCTTTATATGGCACATGTACGATATCGATACCCGTGCGCTGGGCAAAGAGCGCCATGGCAATATGCTGAGGGCTGCCACTGCCCCCTGAGCCATAGTTGATTTTGCCGGGACTTGCTTTGGCTGCAGCTATAAAATCG
The DNA here is from genome assembly GCA_903903935.1 of uncultured Hyphomicrobiales bacterium. Lineage (GTDB taxonomy): Bacteria > Pseudomonadota > Alphaproteobacteria > Rhizobiales > Beijerinckiaceae > Terripilifer. Next base: position 1,780 of record CAIVAX010000145.1, read on the forward strand.
TTTAAAGTTTTATAGGGCGATTGATCCGCTACCACAATGCCCCACTCTATGGTCGCAACCAGAGAAATTGGATCAAAGTCTTTGAGCGCATTCCAGGGAATACTTGGATAAATATGTGGAATCATCGTCAGTACACTGTCGTTGACGCCACCAATCGTGTAACCGTCGGGGGCGGCCTTCGCTAAACGATCGGCACCGATTAACCCTGATGATCCTGCTAAGTTTTCTATCACGATGGGTTGTCCCATATTTTGCGCCATCTTGGCGGTCAAAATACGCGCGGCACCATCCACCGCACTGCCCGCTGCTAGCGGAACAATCATGCGAATGGGTTTGCTTGGGTAGAGCTCTTGCGCGTTCGTTGTGTGAAGTGAACCGAGCAAGAGCGAGGCAAAGAGAGCCGTCTGAATCAGGGATGTTGAAATTGTGCGCAGATGCATAGTCATTCCAAAAAGGTCAAGGCTTGTTAAACCACGAGCGGAGCAATGCCTAATTCAGTGGCTAGAATGTTTAAATCCGCCACTAGCACAGGCGCAAGCGGGATACCTTGCGCAGTGTATGCGAGTCGTTTCGCATGACTTTGTTCGCCTGGTAACCATACGCGCTCAACGCCAGGCAGGCGTTCGCTTGCGCGAAGATCCTTGACGAGCTGATCGACAGAGGCTTTGAAAAAACCAGGCTCGCCAAAGGCTTTTAAATCAATCACCAAGATTGCCTGTCCCGTGTTGGTGGGAGTGACATGGTCTTTATTGAAATCAACGACGTCTTTGCCCATTGAGGCGCCTTGCAAGGTGCCGGCTAACAGCCCAACGATCAGCGCTAACCCGTACCCCTTGTGGCCGCCGATTGGCAATAAAAAGCCCTCGTCAGCGCGGTTCGGGTCTGTGAGTGGCTGCCCCTGTCGGTCAATCATCCAGCCTTCGGGCATGGTTTCACCACGTTTGGCCTTGGCTTTGACTTTGCCATAGGCGGCAACCGTGGTGGCCATATCAAGCACCACAGCGGGTTCGCTACCGGCGGGAATACCTGCTGCGATTGGATTGGTCGACAGCAGCATATCCATTCCGCCCCAGGGCGGTAAGTGGTTGGCATTGCCCACCGCAAAATACAAACCAATCATGTCATGTTCGATCGGCATGCGGGCATATAACGATGCAGGGCCTGCGTGATTACTGTTGCGTGTGCCGACCCAGGCCACGCCCGCCTCAGCAGCCTTCTTGATGGCCAGCTCGACGGCATGCGACACCACCAGATGCCCCATCCCGTTATCGCCATCCACCACCGCCATGGCGGCCTTGTCTTGTACGACTTTGATTTGCGGGTTGATGTTGATGCCACCGGCACGAATACGCTTGACGTATTGCGGCAGGCGAATCACACCGTGGCCGTCTGAGCCTTGTAGGTCGGCTTGCGCCATCAGTGAGGCAACTTTGTTTGCGTGTTCTGATGAAAGGCC
>CAIVAX010000146.1 GCA_903903935.1 uncultured Hyphomicrobiales bacterium
CGTCACCTTCGCCCGCATGGCAATGGATGATGAGGAAACTGTTGCCCTCACCGCTGGTGGTCACACCGTCGGCAAAGCGCATGGCCATGGCAGTGCCGCCAATCTGGGCCCCTCGCCTGAGGGCGCGGATCTGGAGGAGCAAGGCTTTGGTTGGACCAATCACAGCTCGCGCGGCATTGGCCGCGATACAGTAACGAGTGGCATTGAAGGGGCTTGGACAACCCATCCCACACGCTGGGACAATGGTTATTTCAAAATGCTGATGACCCATGATTGGCAGCTCGCCAAGAGCCCGGCTGGTGCTTGGCAATGGCAGCCTGTCTCGATCAAGGAAGACGACAAGCCTGTTGATGTTGAAGATCCCTCCCTGCGCACCCTGCCAATTATGACCGATGCCGATATGGCGCTGAAAATGGATCCGGCCTATCGCACAATCTCCGAGCGCTTTGCCAAGGATCAGGCCTATTTCTCGGATGTGTTTGCGCGTGCCTGGTTCAAGCTCACCCATCGCGATATGGGCCCAAAAGCACGCTATATCGGGCCGGAAGTCCCGGCTGAAGATCTCATCTGGCAAGACCCTGTGCCCAAGGGCAGAACGGATTATTCGGTTGATGCGGTGAAAGCCAAAATTGCTGCCAGCGGTCTGTCGATCAGCGAATTGGTGGCAACGGCTTGGGATAGTGCCCGCACCTATCGTGGTTCAGATCATCGCGGCGGCGCCAATGGGGCGCGCCTTCGCCTTGCTCCGCAAAAGGATTGGGCGGGCAATGAACCCGCACGCTTGTCGAAGGTTCTGGCTGTATATGACAAGATCGCAGCAGAGACCGGCGCGAGCCTCGCCGATGTGATTGTGCTGGGTGGCAATCTGGGTGTTGAGCAAGCGGCCAAAGCCGCCGGCGTCACCCTTCAAGTGCCCTTCGCACACGGGCGCGGCGATGCAAGCCAAGCGCAGACGGATGTCGACTCCTTTGCGGTTTTGGAGCCTGTAGCCGATGGATTCCGCAATTGGCAAAAGCAGCATTATGCCGTCAAGCCAGAAGAAATGCTGCTCGACCGGGCACAATTATTGGGTCTCACAGCGGCGGAAATGACAGTGCTGGTGGGTGGCCTGCGCGTATTGGGGACTAATCATGGCGGCTCTCAGCATGGTGTCTTCACCGATCGCGTGGGGGCTTTGACCAATGATTTCTTCGTTCACCTCACCGATATGTCCTATGAGTGGAAACCCACGGGACGCAATAGCTATGACATTATCGAGCGCAGCAGCAAGAAGACGAAATTTACCGCCACACGCGCTGATCTCGTCTTTGGCTCCAATTCCATCTTGCGCGCTTATGCGGAGGTCTATGCTCAGGACGATCATCGCGAAAAATTTGTCGCCGATTTCGTCAAGGCTTGGACCAAAGTGATGATGGCGGATCGATTTGATCTGGCTTAACCGCTCTGGCCCATCAAGTTCAAGCAACCCCGGATCGCCAGATCCGGGGTTTTTGTTTCATCTGGAAAGATCAAGCCAAGCCCCAAAGGGATCTTGGCTCACCACTCTGGATGTTTTAGTGTTTAGATCAAAGTCTGAATAAGGGACGGGCCGCTGAGGCTCGCCCATAATGAGCGAGCTCGCATGTCCTCACCCTTAGCTTCCGCAACACCGTTTCGCTCTTTTGTCATGGCCGATTGCCATGCAGATCTCGAACGGCGTGCCGATGGGACCCTGTTGGTGAAGAATAAATATCCGCTGGCGTCCTATCCCACAAAGATCACG
>CAIVAX010000147.1 GCA_903903935.1 uncultured Hyphomicrobiales bacterium
AGCACGGGCGGCATCGCCACCCTTATCGCCCTGGGCAGGATCGGCCCGCACAATGGCTTGATGTTCATCCTCTGTGGTCAATATGCCATTGCCCAGCGCCAATTGATGGGTAATGCCCAGATCCATCAAAGCGCGGGCGCTTTCATTGGAGACAATCTCGAAATGATAGGTTTCCCCGCGGATGATGCAGCCCAAAGCCACAATTCCAGCATAGGCCGATTGTTCAGTGGCGATGCGAATGGCGATGGGAATTTCCAGAGCACCGGGCACGCTTACCACATCGACCCTTGCGCCCGCCTGTTCCAGCGCGGCTTTGGCTCCTGCGAGCAGCATTTCTCCAATGGCATCATAATAGCGCGCCTCGACAATGAGGAAACGTGCGCCATTGACGCTAACAAGAGGTGATGTGTGACGCTCGATATGTACCATGAACTATCCAGATCCGTTCTGCCCGCGCGAGATCACCTCCATAAAGCAAAAAAGGCAAAAGGCGAAGGGATTGATCGAGGCCTTGAATGGCCGGCGTACCAGACTCTAACCCGCTACTGCCCTAGTCTTTGGCCTCCACCAGACGGGCGGCATAGCGGGCCATCTGATCCACCTCAAGATTGAGCTTGTCGCCTTGTTGACGCGTCCCCCATGTGGTCACGGCCAGAGTATGGGGAATGAGCAAAACGCTGAACTCATCCTCGCTGACGCTATTGACGGTAAGAGAAGTCCCATCGAGGCTGACCGAGCCTTTTTCGGCGATGAATTTCATCAGCGCTTTGGGGGCACGAATATCAAATTTGGTCATGCCATCAAAAGACGTGACCTTGACCAATTCGGCTATGCCATCGACATGGCCCGACACCAAATGCCCGCCCAATTCATCACCAATCTTGAGAGAGCGTTCAAGATTAATGCGCGTGCCCACCGTCCAATCAGCCACAGTCGTGCGCGCCAATGTTTCTGCCGCTGCATCCACGTCAAACCAGCAGCGCCAATTGGATTGACCAATTTCAACCGCCGTCAGACACGGGCCTGAACAGGCAATCGAAGCGCCCACTGCAATGGAGGCGGGATCATAAGAACAGGCAATGCGCAGACGGCGCAATTGACCACGCTCCTCAATCGAGACAATTTCTCCAACATCACTGATCAGACCGGTGAACATCACAATATCCTTTCATAGGTCTTGGCTTGATCCGTCCCAATCTGGCTGGACTGGCGCAGCACATAGCGCTGGGGATCTTGCAGGATCTGGCGGCTTTGCACATCCAAAGCGGCAAGCCCGGTCCGCCCCAAAGGTTTGGCACTGGTCAAGATCAATATGTCATCAGCCAGATGGTGCGCGATCAAATCTCGGGCAATCTGCGGGCCACCTTCACTCAAGACGCGCGTGTGACCGCGCTGTCCCAATAATTTGAGCGCCTGCAAGAGATCGAGATGAGCGCTGTCTATCGTGGCACTGCGCTCTACACGAATGCCGAGCGCTTCCAGTTCCTTTTGCTTGTCGAGCGAGGCCGCATTGCCTGCAATCACAAGGGTTGGATAGTCGCGCGCTGTGACAGACAGGCGTGCATTGGTCGGCAGGCGCAAATGCGTATCGAGCACCACACGCAGGGGACGGCGATCTTCATAGCCTTTGGCGCGCACAGTGAGCAAAGGATCATCAGCCAAGGCCGTGCCAATACCAATCATGATCGCATCATGCTGCGCGCGCAGAATTTGCACCTGCTCATTGCTTGCTGCGCCCGTGATCATCAAGCGACCATCATGCTGATCACCAGCGGCATACCCATCCAAGGTTTCAGCCAGTTTCAATGTCACCATTGGGCGACCTTGGGTGATGCGCAGAATATGACCCAGATTGGTGTGCCGGGCCTCTTGCGCCCCAATGCCTGTGGTGAGTGCAATGCCTGCATCACGCAAACATTGATGACCACGGCCAGCAACGCGCGCATCGGGATCATCCAGCGCTGAGACAACCCGCGCTATGCCAGCTTTCACAATCGCCTCAGCACAGGGCGGGGTTAGACCATGATGGCTGCAGGGTTCAAGACTGACATAGAGCGTTGCGCCGCGTGCGCCATCGCCAGCATCGCGCAAGGCTTCCGTCTCCGCATGCGGGCGGCCACCTTGATGAGTTACGCCCCGGCCAATGATCTTGCCATTGCGCACCACAATTGCGCCCACACTTGGATTGGGTGAGGTGACACCCAGCCCTTGCTGGCTCAGCGCAATGGCTTGGCGCATGAAGTCTGCATCAATGCGCGCCTGATCGGAGTGCGAGGGCTGAGAAGCGTGCGAAGGTTGGCTGCTCATGAGCGCCTCTTTGACTTGCTCATGGGCGCCTCTTGGGCTTGCCCATGTGTAGGTCTCCTTCTCCTTGGGGGACCTCACCCTGCAATTCATCAACAATGGCGCCAAAATCAGCTGAATCGCGAAAGTTCTTATAGACCGAGGCGAAGCGCACATAAGCGACACCATCGAGCGCTCTAAGACCCTCCATCACCAATTCACCAATGTGATCGCTGGTCACATCGCTATCGCCATTGCTCTCCAATTGACGCACAATGCCATTGACCATGCGCTCAACGCGTTCGGGATCCACCGAGCGCTTGCGCAAGGCAATTTCCAAAGAGCGCATCAGTTTGTCGCGATCAAAGGGCACCCGACGGCCGGATTTTTTGAGCACCATCAATTCGCGCAGCTGCACGCGCTCAAAGGTCGTGAAGCGACCGGCGCAATCTGGGCAGACACGGCGCCGCCTGATGGCAGAAGCGTCGTCGGTCGGACGTGAATCCTTGACCTGTGTATCGAGACTTCCGCAAAAGGGACAGCGCATCAGACGAACTCTACCAGACGATCATTCATAGATGGGGAAGCGCCGGGTGAGCGCTTCAACGCGCTCACGCACGGAGGCTTCAACAGCGCCATTGCCGCTCTCGCCATGCTGCGCCAAACCATCCAATGTTTCGACAATCAACTGTCCCACGTGTTGAAACTCCGCAACACCAAAGCCGCGCGAGGTGGCCGCTGGTGTGCCAAGACGAATGCCGGAGGTGACAAAGGGCTTTTCCGGATCAAAGGGAATGCCATTTTTGTTGCAGGTGATATGGGCACGCCCCAAAGCCGCTTCCGCAGCTTTGCCGGTGAGTTTTTTGGGCCGCAGATCCACCAGCATGAGATGATTATCGGTTCCGCCGGTCACAATCGCCAATCCACCCGCCACAAGGCTGGCCGCGAGGGCCTGCGCATTGGTCACAATCTGCTTTGCATAGTCTCTAAAGCCTGGCTGCAAAGCCTCGCCAAAGGCGACCGCCTTAGCGGCAATGACATGCATCAGCGGACCGCCCTGCAGGCCGGGGAAGATGGCGGAATTGATCTTCTTGGCCAGATCCTCATCATTGGTCAGGATCAGACCGCCGCGCGGACCGCGCAAAGTCTTATGTGTCGTGGTCGTCACCACATGGGCATGGGGGAAGGGCGAGGGATGCGCGCCGCCTGCCACCAGACCAGCAAAATGCGCCATATCAACGAGGAAATAAGCGCCAACCGCATCGGCAATGGCGCGAAAGCGGGCAAAATCCCAATGGCGGGCATAGGCCGAGCCACCGGCAATGATCAGCTTGGGCTTATGCTCCAGCGCCAGACGCTCCACCTCATCCATATCAAGGCGCTGAGTCTGCGGGTTCACACCATAGCTGACCGGCTTGAACCAACGCCCAGACATATTGACTGGAGAGCCATGGGTGAGATGCCCGCCAGCGGCCAGATCCAGCCCCATGAACACATCACCGGGCTGCAGGAGCGCCAGAAAGACCGCCTGATTGGCCTGACTGCCCGAATTGGGCTGCACATTGGCAAAGCCACAGTCAAACAAACGCTTGACGCGCTCAATCGCCAAAGATTCAGCAATATCAACGAACTGACAGCCGCCATAATAGCGCCGACCGGGATAGCCTTCGGCATATTTATTGGTCAGAACCGAACCCTGGGCCTCCAAAACCGCGCGCGAGACAATATTCTCCGAGGCAATCAGCTCGATCTCATGACGCTGGCGACCCAGCTCCAGCTCGACGGCGCGAGCAATTTCAGGATCGGCTTCGGCCAAAGAGGCGCCAAAGAAAGAATTCGGGATAGGCGAGGACTTGTTCATGTGACCTCAAAAGCTGGCAAAAGCGATAAC
>CAIVAX010000148.1 GCA_903903935.1 uncultured Hyphomicrobiales bacterium
CCGGCGTGAACCCAGAAACATCAAAAATATCAAATTGGTGCGGACGGCGGGGATCGAACCCGCATGGATCGCTCCGAGGGATTTTAAGTCCCTTGCGTCTACCAGTTTCGCCACGTCCGCAAGCCGTCAGTTGATCCTTGAGCTCAAAGCCCCTGCCGGATCGACCTTAGTTTCAATACCACTACCAAATCACTCAGGAAACATTCCTGCCTTGTGCCCCATTGCCCCGCAAGGCGCAAGCAGGCTGGAGAACCAGAGGGCATACCCATCGCTGTGTTGACTCAGCCCTTGCTGGATTTTGACAGTGGCGGAGCATAGCTCAAATGCAGATCCCAAGGGAAATAGATCCATGTATCCTGCGAGACTTCGGTGATGAATGTATCCACCAAGGGCCGCCCCAAAGGCTTGGCATAGACAGTGGCAAAATGCGCCTTGGGTAAAAGCTCGCGCACAACTTTGAAAGTGGTGCCCGTATCAACCAGATCATCAACAACCAGGACTCGCGCGCCATCTCCCATATTCTTGAGCTCTTCGCCCAAGCCTTTGAGAATTTGCACACCGCCCTGCCGATTGTCTTCCTGATAGCTGGCAATGCAAATGCTCTCGATCAGCCTTATGCCAATTTCGCGCGCCACAATGGCAGCTGGAACCAAACCGCCTCTGGTAATGCTGACCATAGCATCAAAGGGCCCCTGCCCGGACAGACGCCATGCCAAAGCACGTGCATCCCGATGAAACTGATCCCAAGAGACGGGGAATGCTTTTTGTGATTGATCCTCAACCATGGTGAACCTGACTCTCACTCTTTAGACAACAAAATTGCACTCTTTAGACAACAAGATTGCGCACTTTGATAAACCTAAGCCTGCTCGGCTCGTAATCTATCCATCAGCTCCTGCACAGCGGTCACAGCGGCGGCGACTTGCTCTGCATCTTTGCCCCGCACAACAATGGAATTCTTGAACCGGCCCTCACCGAATGAGGGATAAGATCCAATCGAAACGCTGGGATAGAGCGCCGCCACTTCGCCCAAGCCCTTGGCATAGAGGCCTTCGGGCAAACCCACGGTCTCTAATGTCTCGACAATCATTTTCGCCCCCGTGCGCAAACGCGGGGCAACGGAATCCAGCATGGTCTGCATGATCGCGGGCACACCAGCCATCACAATCACATTCTCAATCATAAAGCCCGGCACTTTCGAGATTTTATTCTCGACATGGTCAGCGCCTCTGGGGATGCGCGCCATGCGGCGACGCGCTTCGTTCAGATCTTCCGGCTTGAGACGCTCCAACATCAAGGCGATGATGCGCGGATCTTCATAAAGCTCAAGGCCCAAAGCCTTGGCGATCGCATCGGCGGTGATATCATCATGCGTGGGACCAATGCCGCCCGTGGTGAAGAGATAAGTATAGCGCTGGCGCAGCGCATTGACGGCATCGATGATATCCTGCTCGTCATCGGCCACAATGCGCACCTCGCGCAGATCAATCCCCAGAGCCATCAAATAATCGGCTATAAAACCAATATTCTTATCTTTGGTGCGGCCGGAGAGAATCTCATCCCCAATCACCAATATGGCTGCACTAATTGAATGATCTGCTTGGCTCATGATGCCTCCAAAAGCTTTATGACGAGGCAAAACACCCATTGGCAAGCCCTCTAAGGGCAAGTCTGAACCGCCATACCCAGAATTAGCGGCCCCGCTCGAAAGAAGTACAAAGGTGGTGTACAAAATCAGTAAGTTATGAGCTAAGGCTCTGATCCTGAGAAAGCCCGCCAAATTTCAGCTTGGCAGGCAATCTATCGACCTGAAGACACAGCTGCTTGCACCCCTAACAGGGACCTGAACAATCAACCAATAGTTGGAGAGCGAGATCGCAAGGTTCCAACCTCGCGAAATTCAAACTCAATGGTAGAGGATTCTCGCTCCCCATGCGATCATGCGCTATAATTTTATCCAAGATAAGCTGGCCAAGTGATCAGGAGCGTCTTAAGTTTGGCCAATAGTCGTTTCTCAATCTGGACCATAGCTACACATCATGAATTATATAGATGCCACATTGGCAGCAGGTCGCAAAACAGGGCAAATTAAACTCCATAATGCTGAGGCCTTTGCTGGCATGGCCGCTGCTGGCCGTCTGGCCGCAGAAGCACTGGATTTAATGGTTGATCTGGTTAAGCCCGGTGTCACAACCCAAAGCCTCGACAAAGTGGCCTTTGAATTTGCGATGGACAATGGGGCCTTTCCAGCACCTCTGGGCTATCGGGGCTATCCCAAATCGATCTGCACCTCGATCAATCATGTTGTGTGCCACGGCATTCCAGATGAAAAGCCATTGCGCGATGGCGACATTGTCAATGTGGATGTGACCTTGATCCTCAATGGCTGGCATGGTGATTCCAGTCGCATGTATCTGGTTGGTGATGTTCCCAGACGCGCGCAAAGATTGGTCGAAGTCACCAATGAAGCGCTGATGATCGGCATTGATCAAGTGCGGCCGGGCGCCACAACAGG
>CAIVAX010000149.1 GCA_903903935.1 uncultured Hyphomicrobiales bacterium
AAAGGCAAAGAGCTGGCCGCGAAACATTTAGAAGCCTCGGTGGAGGATATTGAGTTTACCGCTGGCACCTATCATGTGCGCGGCACGGATGTGTCTGTGACATTGGCCGATATTGCCCGGCGCTTTGATGTGCCTGGTGCCAATCCGCTCGATTCCCAAGAAAGCGCACCACAGGGCCGCTCTTTCCCCAGCGGCGCACATGTGTGTGAAGTGGAGATTGATCCTGAAACAGGCACGATTGATGTGCCGCTCTATATTGGCGTGGATGATTGCGGCCGCGTGATCAATCACACGCTGGTTGAAGGGCAGATGCATGGCGGCATTATGCAGGGCTTGGGCGAGGTCATTTATGAAGAATGTATTTATGACACGCATGGCCAATTGCTGACGGGCAGCTTTATGGATTATGCAATGCCGCGCGCCGATTCCATTGGCGACATTCAATTGCATGATCACCCCATGCCCACGCCCAATAATCCGCTGGGTGCCAAGGGCGCAGGCGAAGCGGGCACGACTGGCTCAGTGCCAACAATTGCCAATGCGGTGATTGATGCCTTGCGCGCCTCTGGCATTCGCCAATTGGATATGCCCTATACGCCTGCTAAAATCTGGCATGCGCTGCATCCCCATCGTCACTGAGGCGAATCGTCACTGAGAGAACTTTAGAAAGCCGCCAAAGCGGCTTTCTAGCCTTCAAACAAGATCCGGTTCTGCATGGCCTGATCTTGTTCGCGCGCCTGCGCAGCTAAGCGAATGGGCGTATTGGCGGCGCCGAAGAGATCATAATTGCGGCGCTCCAAAATCTCGAAGAAAAAGCGATCTTCAAACATGGTTGTATAAATGTGGAAGAATTCGCCGCCCGAATGACGATCATAGAGAATTTTGAGTTCGCGCATTTTCTCTAATGTTGCAGCAGGAAGATCAAAGCGCGCTTCAATGTCATCATAATAATTGTCAGGAATATTGAGGAAGCTGACGCCCCGCGCGCGGGCGCGCTCGACAAAGCCAAAGATATCCTGCGTGGACAGGGCGATTTGTTGAATCCCGCCCCCGCCAGAGGAATCGATAAAGCGCGACACGCCTGTGGATCCACCCTCAGCAATGTTGAGGGGAATCCGCACAGAGCCATCTTGCGAGCTGATCACACGGCTGAAGAACGCCCCATAAGGATCGGCCAATTCCACCTGTGGTTCATCCTTGAAGCCCAAAATGGATTTGTAAAACAAGATCCATGAAAGAAATTCCGAACGGCGTACGACATTGGACAAATGATCAATGGTCTGCAGCTCATCTTGCTTTTGTTCGGCAGGCTCAAAGATAAAATCCTGATCCCAGATCGAGCGACCCGCGGGATGATCATTGATGAAATAGATCAGGCTGTTTTCAACGCCGCCCACCGCCGGAATGAGAGCTTCGCCCGGCCCCACGCGGCCAAAATAAGTTGAGGCGCCCAAAGCATTGGCGCGATCAAGCGCCCGCTTGGCATCATCAAAGCGCAAGGTGACCGCGCAGAGCGATGTGCCATGCACGAGATAGAAAGAATGGGAAAAGCCATCCTGTTCGCGATTGACGACAATGTTAATATTGTTTTGTCGATAAAGCTCGACATCCTTGGTGCGATGGCGTGCAACACGAATGAATCCTAGCCCTTCCAGCAAAGTCGTGAGCTTGTCAGATTCCTGCGGGCTAGTGGCAAATTCGATAAATTCAATGCCGCTGATCTTGGCGGGTGCTGGCAAAGCGGGCGCCAAAGCGAGCGGGCGCTCACCACGCGCCTCGCGCCGAGCTTCCAAAGTCTCGGCCACAACTTGCAAAGAGCGCATGCCATCGCGCGCAATGCTGGTTGCTGGCGCGCCGCGAAATTGATCGTTGAAAATTTCCAGCGAGATGGGCCCGCGATAGCCCGTCGCCAGCGCCGCTTCGAGATAATCGGCAATGGGGAAATCACCTTGACCGGGATAGCAGCGATGATGGCGGCTGAGTGACATGGGATCCATCACAATGGCAGGCGCATCGGCCACTTGCACCAAAGCGATTTTATCTGCCGGGATTTGCGCAATAGGCCCCAAAGGATTTTTGCGGACACAGGCGTGAAAGGAATCGAGCACAATGCCAAGATTGGGGCGATCGGCCAGCCGCACGCAGTCCCAAGCCTGCATCCAATCTTTCACATAGCGACCCCAAGCCAGAGCCTCATAACCGATTTTGAACCCCCGCTGGGCCGCCAGATCGGCCAATTCACCCAGATCAGCTGCGACGCGGGCCTGATCATCAATCACATCCTCAGCGACGCTGGAGCAGATGGACAGCAAGGACGTGCCCAATTCTTCCATCAAATCGAATTTGCGCCGGGCGCGTTCAAAATTGCGGCTGCGCTGGGGCTCCGGCATCGCCTCAAAATCGCGCATGGGCTGAAAGGCAATGATCTCCAAGCCAAGATCTTGTGTCATCGTCCGCACATCGCGCGGCCGACCGGAGAAAAAGGTCAGGTCATTTTCGAAGATCTCTATCGAGCGAAAACCCGCCCGGGCTGCTGCTGCAAGCTTGGCCTCAAGCGTACCGCCCATTGTGACCGTGGCAATCGACCATTTGAGCATTTCGAAAATCTCCTATATTCTCCATTCCATAGTATATTCTTTCGATCTTATGGCAAGATGAATTGGCCATTAGGGGACAAAAGACCCATGACTTTGGAACAGGCTGCTAGCCCCGAGACCCAAGCCGCGACCTTGACAGAGGCGCTGCATGAGCGGATTCGTCAGGACATTATTCTGGGTGCCCTGCCCCCCGCCTCGAAACTTAAGCTGGAACATTTAAGCAAAGCCTATGGCGTGAGCGTGAATACGCTGCGCGAGACATTGTCGCGCTTGGCCGCCGATGGCCTTGTGGTTGCCGAGGGGCAGCGCGGCTTTGCGGTTTTGCCTGTGTCGAATGATGATTTGCGCGACATTACGCAAATGCGCCAATTGCTCGAATGTCAGGCCTTGCGCCTGTCGATTGAACGGGGCGATCTGGACTGGGAGTCCCGCGTGGTGGCCGCTTATCATAAGCTGCATAAGGTTGAAGAGCTTGTTGAAGAACGGCCCGATGAATTGGGCGAAAGCTGGGAGCGCTATAATCAGGAGTTTCACAGCGCTTTGATCTCGAATTGCCAATCGCGTTGGCTGAAATTCTATTATCAGGCCATGTATGACCATAGCCGCCGCTATCGCATGATTTCGCTCAAAGCCCGCCCGTTTCCGCGCGCGCAATCGGCGGCCGAACATAAGGCCATTTTAGAGGCCGCTTTGGCTCGCGATGCTGATCGTGCAAGTGCGATTCTCGAAGCGCATATTCTCAAGGGCGCAGCTATGGATGATGCGTTGATCGACCCGGCAAAGCGGCCAAAATCTGGCCCCCATCAGTCGAACACAAGCGAGCCAGCCTCACACAAGCCTGGCGCTACCAAGATGGCGCAAAGGCGCAAACACATTTGATCTTTGATTGGCCCTTTATCCCGGCCCTCAAACGCCCCATATTAAGATCATGGCCAAAAAACCCGTTTCGAAAAAACCCTCTTCCAAGTCCAATGCTGCCAAACCCGCTGCGACCAAAAGCATGGCGCGCGCCAAGGCCTCGCGCCCTGAGGTCACGCCTTTAGATGAGCATTTGGCAGCTTTGCTCAATCCTGCACTGAATGAGCGCAGCGCTGGCCTGAGTGAGCGCCCACAGGGCAGCTATGAAGCGGAGTCTCTCTCGCCGATTGATCCGGCTCTGGCACGCAAACTCGCGCAGCGCCCAGCAAAACCGACTGCCGGTGATGTGTCTGGTGCTGCGGCAACGATAGATTCTCTCAAAGAGCTGCTGGAGCTGGGCGATCCCAATCTGCGCGAGAGCCAGCCTTGGACGCCCCATCGACCTCTGCGGCCTGAGAAATCGGAAGGCGGACGCGCCTTTGAAATCGTCTCTGATTATCGGCCCGCCGGTGATCAGCCCAAAGCGATCAAAGATCTCGTGGAAGGCATTCAGGCCCATGAACGCGATCAGGTTCTGCTGGGCGTGACGGGATCTGGCAAAACATTCACCATGGCGCATGTCATTGAAACAACGCAGCGGCCCGCTTTGATTCTGGCGCCCAATAAGACTTTGGCGGCGCAGCTTTATGGCGAATTCAAAAGCTTCTTTCCCAATAATGCGGTTGAATATTTCGTCTCTTATTATGATTATTATCAGCCCGAAGCCTATGTGCCGCGCACCGACACCTATATTGAAAAAGAATCCTCGATCAATGAACAGATTGATCGCATGCGCCATGCGGCAACACGCGCCTTGCTCGAACGCGATGATGTGATCATCGTTGCCTCTGTCTCGTGCATTTATGGCATTGGCTCGGTTGAGACCTATACGGCGATGACCTTGAGTGTGAAGCTGGGGGATCGGATCAATCAACGCCAATTGATCGGCGACCTTGTCGCGCTTCAATATAAGCGCTCGGGCGGTGATTTTGCCCGCGGCATTTTCCGTGTGCGTGGCGATACGCTGGAATTATTCCCTGCCCATTATGAAGATCGCGCGTGGCGCATTGGCTTTTTTGGCGATGAAGTGGAATCGCTGTCCGAGTTTGATCCTCTGACAGGCAAGAAAACGCAAGATCTCGAATTTGTGAAAGTCTATGCCAATTCGCATTATGTGACACCCCGCCCAACTCTCATTCAATCCATTCAGGGCATTAAGAGCGAATTGAAACTCAGATTGAATGAGCTTTATGCCGGAGGCCGGCTATTGGAAGCCCAGCGCTTGGAACAGCGCACCATTTTTGATCTGGAAATGCTGGAAGCGACGGGCGCTTGCGCGGGCATTGAAAATTACTCGCGCTATCTCACCGGCCGCAAGCCCGGTGAGCCGCCGCCCACTTTGTTTGAATATTTGTCCGATAATGCGCTGGTCTTCACGGATGAATCGCATGTCACCGTGCCGCAGATTGGGGCCATGTATAAGGGCGATTTTCGGCGCAAAGCGACTTTGGCGGAATATGGCTTTCGCCTGCCCTCCTGTCTCGACAATCGTCCTCTGCGCTTTGAAGAATGGGAGGCCATGCGCCCGCAAACCGTGCATGTGTCAGCCACGCCCAGCAAATGGGAAATGGAGCGCACAGGCGGTGTGTTCGTTGAACAAATCATTCGCCCCACGGGATTGATTGATCCGGTTGTGGAGGTGCGCCCAGCGCGCTCGCAGGTGGATGATCTGCTCGATGAAGTGCGGCAGATGGCGAGCAAGGGCTATCGGACTTTGGTGACTGTGCTCACCAAGCGCATGGCGGAAGATCTCACTGAATATTTGCACGAGAATAAGATCCGCGTGCGCTATATGCATTCGGATATTGATACGATTGAGCGTATTGAAATTATCCGCGATCTGCGCTTGGGCGCCTTTGATGTGCTGGTTGGCATTAATCTGCTGCGCGAAGGTCTGGATATTCCCGAATGCGCTTTGGTGGCCATTCTGGATGCCGATAAGGAAGGCTTTTTGCGCAGCGAGACCTCGCTTGTGCAAACCATTGGCCGCGCGGCGCGAAATGTCGATGGCAAAGTGCTGCTCTATGCTGACCGCATCACCGGCTCGATGGAGCGGGCCATGGCGGAGACAACCCGCCGCCGCGAGCGCCAATTGGCCTATAATGCCGAACATGGCATTACACCGGCCACGATCAAGCGCGGCATTCAAGATATTCTGGGCTCGGTCTATGAGCAGGATCATGTCAGCGTGGATACTGGCTTGGCT
>CAIVAX010000150.1 GCA_903903935.1 uncultured Hyphomicrobiales bacterium
ATCTGCCTCCTGTGCGGGTTAAATATCTGCCCCCGACATTGGAAGAGGCCATCTTCGCAGCTCAAGGCATTACCGATGAGCTTGAACATCAGGCTGAAATAGCCTCCGATTTGATGGATGTGCCGGTTCCCGAGATCCTTGTCATGCTCAAAGAGCGCGCCGCCAAGGAAGCCAAGCGCAATGTGTCTGGCCGCCTGACCCTGCGCTCATCGGCACCCAATCAGGTCTTTGTCTCGCAAAGATCTGGGCACGAACGGGCTGTTGTGGTTGAGCGCAAAGTCTCGCGCTTCCGTCAGCCGGTGCTCAACCTTCCCATGCGTTGAAACGCTCTGACTCTGGCTGGCTTTGTGGTGCCACGAAAGCCAGCTTCTAGGCATGTCTGCGTTTGGCTGAGGATCGCTTCAATGAATGGGGGGGCTTTTCATATATTGTCCCCGATAGCCTGACGTCAGCTTCAAATCCGTCTTCTTGCCATCGCGAATAATCAGAAGCGGCACTTGTACGCCAGCCGGCCCCAAGGACCATAAGCGGCGGTAGAATTGCCCCAGATCATGCACATGTGTGCCGGCAATTCCAACGATGAGATCGCCGCGCAACAGCCCTCCCGAACGCGCAGGTCCTTGCCGGGCGCGACCCACGACAAGCAGATTGCCATCAATCTCGGCGGTGTGAACTCCAAGCCAAGGGCGCAAGGGCCGATTAGCCCGCCCAATCTTGCGCAAATCCTCAAAGATGGGCTTTAGAAGATTAATCGGAACAAACATATTGATGGGTTGTTCCTCATCATCCTCGCGGTTTTGCTCAAGTTGCAAAGAGCCAATTCCCAATAGCTCGCCCTTCGATCCGATCAAAGCTGTGCCACCCCAATTGGGATGAGAGGGCGAGGTGAATACAGCATCATCGAGCAGATATTCCCAATAGCCCGCAAATTCTTGACGCGCTGTAATTTCCGCTGCCAGTGAGCCCTTGCGGCCTCCCGCACCTCCCACAATCACTTTGTCGCCAATGCGCAGGGGATCAGCATCCCCGATTGTGATGGCAGGAACATCGACTTGTCCCAAGGTCTGCAAAAGGGCCAGACCACTTTCTGTATCATAGCCCAGTACAGTCGCTGGAAGGACTTTATTGTTGGAGAATGTCAGCCAGATAGTCTCAGCTTCATTGATCAAATAGCCAATGGTCAGCATTTGCCCCTGACCAATATGGACGGCTTGACCTTGCCGCTTTGTCCCCATTGTTTCAACGGAAAAAGAATCGGCAGGAATTTCGGAGCGTAGGGCAGCGATCGATTTCAAGACTTGCACAAGGTCGAAATCGAAATAATCCAGCTCTGGTTGCAGCTCAGTAGGTATTTGCCAATCAGACATCAAGACACCCCCTTAACGGCTAATATCCAGCCTAAGTGAGAAATGTGCAAGTCGGTTATGGCTTTAGAGCTTAGTGAGGCTGAGCCGGCTGGTCTTTTGGGTCAAGATAGTGTCGAGCAAATGGCTGCAGGCGTGGATGGCGGAAATATGGGGTGTGGCAATGCCCGTTATCTGGCCCAGTTCCAAAACCGTTCCCATCAATGCGGCCAGCTCAAGCGCCCGGCCGGCCTCAACATCCTGCAGCATCGAGGTCTTATGCTCCCCTACAGCCGCAGCCCCGGCAATGCGCTTATCAATTGAAATGCGGAACCGTACACCCAAGCTTTCTCCAATGCTTTGGGCCTCGCGCATCATCTCGGCGGCTAAGGATCGTGTGGGGTCAAAGGCGCAAATCTCCGCCAATGTGGCATGCGTGAGCGCGCTGATCGGATTGAAGGCAAGATTGCCCCAGAGTTTAGTCCAGATTTCGGCTCGAATATCTGAACTCACTGGCGCTTTAAAACCCGCCTCGCGCAGCACCTGCGATAAATGGGTCACTCTGTCGCTGGGGTGGTTATCAATCTCGGACAGCGAAAAGCGATTGCCCTCAGTGTGGCGAATAAGGCCCGGCGCAACAATCTCACCGGCTGGATAAACCACCGACCCAATCAAGCGGTTGGGATCAATGCCCTTGGTGATCAGGCCGTCAGGATCAACACTTTTGAGCACCAGACCATCATGGGGGCCGCCGTGTTTTTGAAAATACCACCAGGGAATGCCATTTTGCGCGCTCAGCACCATCGTATCTTCATGATAGAGGCTAGGCAGATCCGCAATAATCGCGCTCACCTGATGCGCTTTCATGCCCAGCACAACGACATCTTGCGGGCCAAGATCCTGCATCCTTTGGCTGGCTTTGGGGTGCGTTTGCACTGTGCTGCCATCTTCGGCAATCAATTTGAGGCCATCCCTTTTGATCGCCTCAAGATGCGCGCCTCTGGCAATCACACTGACCTCTTGGCCCGATTGGGCCAGCCGTGCTGCTAGTAAACCGCCGATGGCTCCCGCCCCAATCACACAAATTCGCATTCAGACACCCCATCAAGTGCAAAAGCATTTGCGCTGTTTAGGAAAAGAAGGCAAGGGGCAGAGGTCCAATCCTGCTCGCGCAGTGTGGTGATGGACTTTGCCCTAAAGGCACATGTGATGAGGAAGAGGTAAGCCATGTTAGGTGGGTTTCTGGCTCTCATGTCAGCACTGACATTTGCGATGAATAATGCCAGTGCGCGCCGCGGCGTGCTGACGGGTTCTGTGCTGCAAGCCTTGGCCATTTCTGTGCCCTTTGGCGTGCCCTTTCTGTTTCTCGCCACTGTGCTGTTTGGCGGCTATGCCGCTCTGACAGAGTTTTCTTTATCTTCACTGTTGTGGTTTTCTGCAGCCGGACTCGTGCATTTTGTCATGGGCCGCTATTGCAATTATCGCGGCACCAAAGCCATTGGCGCTAATCTTGTTGGGCCCTTGCAGGATCTCAATATCATTTATTCCATGGCCATGGCGGTGCTCATTCTGGATGAAAAAATCACGATCCTGAAGGTGATTGGCTTTTGTCTGGTGATGTTTGGACCGCTGATGGCGCTGCAAGCGGGAAACAAAGAGCGCAAAGCACAGAAAGCCAAAGATTCTAAGCCAGAACCAAAATCAGACAACCAGTTCACCCCTGCTTACGCCGAGGGCTATCTCTTCGCTCTGCTCTCAGGCCTTTGTTATGGCACAAGCCCTATTTTAATCCGTGAAGGCATGCAGACCTCTGATATGGGCGCCAGCATTGCAGGCAGTTTTGTCTCCTATAGTGCTGCAACGCTCTTTGTGCTGCTTCTCTTGGTCATCCCCGATAATCGCCGCAATGTGCAGACCATGCAGCCTGTCGCGGCCAAATGGTTTGCCATTGCGGGCCTGTTTGTCGCCATTTCGCAAATGCTGCGCTATATGGCTCTGGCCGTTGCGCCGGTGACTGTGGTCTCGCCCATTGGCCGATTGAGCTCTGTGTTTAGAATTTACTTCAGCTGGATTTTGAATCGCGAGCATGAAGTCTTTTCACCCCGCGTCATTGTGGGCACGTTTGTCTCGCTCTTTGGCGCGCTCATCCTCTCGCTCGATACGGGCTATGTCCTGTCGCTGCAGGATTGGTCACCGTTTTGGACGAATGCCCTGCATTGGTCCTGGCCATAGTTGCGGTCCTCTCGCTTAGGGCAACAGGGCCTGATGGGGCAAGAGGGCCTGACGCGAGTTAGAATTTTGCGATCAATTCCTTGGCAAAGCTTGTTTGCCAGTTTTCATCGCCGGTCACAAAATCATCATAAGCCCGGGCCTTGGCATGTGTGCTGGGATCGAGCCCTTTGGGATCTTCGCCGCGTTCGACAACATGCGTGGCCTCAAGCAAAAGACGACGCATAGCGACAATAGCGCGATCCGATGTGCCCAAAAATTCTTTGGAGCGATCAACAATGGGGCCCATGCCTTCTTGCAAGGCCATGTCCTGCGTATTGACGCCGGTAATGCCTGTGAAGCTGCGGTGCTTTTGATCATCGCGATCAATGAGAAAATCATTGGCGAGATTGCGCTTGAGACGGAATGTGCCGGGGATGAAATCATCCCGCCCGCGCCCAGCATAGGCCTCATAATGCTCAGCATAATCCTGCGGCAGAGGAATATCAGGCGAATAGGAATACATGAAATTATAGATATTGGTTGTATGATCATCAATCGGCACCCACAAATGCCCATCAAACTTTGGCACTTCGGGCCGCTTGCCCGAATAGCCCAGCACATTGCTGCGGATCTGCTGGAACGGCATGATATATTGATAGACGCGCACATAATTGCGGTCTGGCCCGCTCTTGCGGGTCGAGACATAATAATAGCCATAATCGGTGAGTTCGACATCAATTCGCGGTGCACCATCTTGCGCGCCCAGCGATGATTTATCTTTCAGATTATTATTATGCAGGAACGACACATGCGCTGTATCGAGCCCACCCTCTAGGCCTTGCAGATAATTGCAGGCCGCTTCCGATTTCGACACAAAGCGATGTGTGTGCGGCGCGCGCATCCATTCGTAATCGGGGAGAGGGGGCATTTTGTCCTTGGGCCCCATATAGGCCCATAGTAATCCACCCGCCTCATGCACAGGATAGGCTTTGATCTTCACTTTGGCTTGCAAGGGCGTGCCCGCAGGTTCGGAGGGCATATCGACGCAATCACCATTGCGATCAAATTTCCAGCCATGATAGACGCAGCGCAATCCGCACTCTTCATTGCGACCAAAGAACATGGGTGCGCGCCGATGTGGACAATGGGCATCCACCAAACCCACAGCGCCTTTGCTATCGCGATAGGCAATCAGATCTTCGCCGAGCAAACGCACGCGCAGCGGCGCGCCATCTTTTTCTGGCAATTCACTGGCCAGAGCGGCGGGCTGCCAATAGCGCCGAAATAAGTCACCTGCAGGAGTACCAGGGCCAATCTGTGTGAGGCGATTATTGTCTTGCGTCTTGAGCATGGACTGTCTCTTTTTGAACTTAGCGATTCTTGACTTCGGAATAGAGCTTATAGACGTCCGACATAAAGGACTGGCCCTGATCGGTCGCGACACTCACAAATTGATCGAGGCGATTATAATCTGGCACGCTCTCTTCATGTTTGGGAGCTGGCGCAACATCTTTGCGCATACTCACTGCGCCCGATTCATTGGTGCGGGCCCATTCGCGCACATAGGTCTCTTGCCCCTCTTTGCTCAGGAGCCAATTGATCCAGATCTTTGTGGCCTCTTTATGCGGCGCATTTTTGAGAACCCCGACACCGCGGGCCAGAATATAATTGATATGGGGCAGGCGGATCACATCCTTGCAGCCGCCCGCATGCCAGCATTGAGTGATGGCCTCAGGATTGCCGCCGATGATAATCGCAGCATCGCCGCGCGCCACCGAATCTGTAATCTGCCGCGTGATAGACATGAACGAGGGCTGCATATCACCCAAGAGACGGCGGGCGAAATCAGGCCCTTGAGCTTTCAACAGAGCCGCAATCGCATTGGAGCCGCCATTGGGGCGGGCAGGATCTTCGATAATGATTTTGCCCTTGAGGCGTGGGTCGAGCAGAGCTTCGGCTTTGTCGAGTTTCAGGCCCTTGACCACGCCTGTATTATAGAAGCCTGTGG
>CAIVAX010000151.1 GCA_903903935.1 uncultured Hyphomicrobiales bacterium
GCCATCGATCCGCGCCCGAAAGAGGAGAGCACGATGGGGATTTCATCGGCAGGAATTCCCGGGCCCGTATCGCGGATTCTAACAAATTCGCCGCCATGAATGGTGCCGCCCGCTTTAATCGTGATCGATCCACCCTGCGGGGTGAATTTGATTGCATTTTTGAGCAGGTTGAGAATGATCTGACGCAGCGCCCGTTCATCGGCCCACAGGCGAGGCATATTGGCCTCAATATGTTCGTTCATGGTGATTTCGCGATTTTGCGCGCGCATGCGCAGCAAATGAATGCAATCTTCGACCACAGCTGCGAGCGACACAGCTTCTTCTTTCAGCTCATAGCGCCCGGCCTCGACGCGCGAGAGATCGAGAATTTCATTGATCAGCATGAGCAAATGTTCGCCGCTGGAATGAATGTCATTGGCATAATCCTTATAAGCAGCGACAGAATGAGGGCCGAATAATTCGGCCTTCATCACTTCGGAAAATCCCAAAATTGCGTTGAGCGGTGTGCGCAATTCATGACTCATTGTGGCCAGAAAGCGCGATTTGGCGAGGCTTGCTTCTTCAGCTCTGCGGCGGGCTTCATCGGAATTGAATTTTGACTCTTCCAATTCTGCAATCAGCTCTTCTTTTTCCATGCCGTGGGCGAGCGAGGTGAGGGTTGAGGAATAGAGACGCCGCGCCATAATCACAAAATAAACCTGCGCAGAAATCGCCATGACTGTGAGGGGCAGATTTTTGGTGTTGGGTGGAAATTGCGTCACCATCACCACGGCCAAGGTCATGGGGACAATGCTGGCATAAACAGATTCGGGAATATGCGAAGAGAGCAAAGTGCTGACCGCCGCTACCAGAAGCACAGTAAACAGCACAAAGGTGTTCACAGTCTCATCATGCGCATGCATCACAAGCACCATGAGAACAGCCCAGACACAGCCCTGCAAAGCTTCGATCAAGATGAACCGTTTGCGCCAGGGATTGGGATCAAAATTGGGATCCTTCTGGTTCAGATAGATCATCGCGCAGGCATAATTGAGGGCCAGTGTGGCTGTCATCAAGGCCAGCCAAATGAGCACCTCACCAATCCGCAGCCAGAGCGTGGCCACCAAGGCGATGAGCAAGGTCAGCATGATCAGGGCCGGCACGCCATTTTTGCGGGCCAGCGCGAAGGAGCGCCCTAATTCTCTTGAGAAGACGAAATGATTGCCATGCTTCGTGGAGAGATTGACTCTGGTTTCACGCAGGCGCGCGGCCATTTTGCGCCGCCGCGCTCTGGTTTCGGCATCGCCACGACGGCCACGCTCGATCATTTCGGCAGTAACCTATGTCATCTCAAACCATTGGACTTAAGTCAAAGCAACATGAATTGAACTGAGGCCAAGTGTGCCGCAAATTGATTAACGCTCTGAAACTACAATGGGTCGAATAAGAGTGATCTCAACCCAGCCCCTAAGATCGACACCCGCTGACTGGGCGAAGGCTAGGCAAGGGCTTGGTTTTGGTATTCATTCAGCTCTCGTTCAGGTGGATTGCTGTGCTATGGCGAGATCCCAGATTGCGGGCTTGAGATGAAGGGTTTTGGCATGCGTGTTCTCGTTCTGCCTTTTGTGCTTGCCGCATTGGGCCTTGGACTGGTCTCTGCCCCTGTCAGCGCGCAGACGGCGGCAGGGGCCATGCGGCCAGAGAGTCGGTTTGCCTTTGTCATTGGGGCGGATACCTATGCCGGCGCGCCTTTGCCCAGCTCAGCTAATGATGCGTCTTTGATGGCTGATACCTTGCGGGCAGCTGGCTTTGATGTGACAGGAGCGCGTAATCTGGATCAGGATACCTTGCGCTCCTCCTATCGCGAATTTCTCGGGCGGGTCGGCGCAGCAGGTGGGGCGCCTGTGGTGGCGCTCTATTTGAATGGCTATGGCCTGCAATTTGAGGGCGAGAATTATTTTGTTCCAGTGGGCTCGCGCATTCAGCAGGCGGCGGATATTCCCCTCAATGCAGTCAGGCTGAGTGATCTGACCCGGCCTTTGGCTTCTATGCCAGCTGCGGCGCGCTTAGAGATTTTTGATCTTGCACATGAGGGCGCGTTCATCCCCAAGGCTTTGCAATTGGCGCCCGGGCTTGGGCTGGTCGAGGCGGATCCGGGAAGTCTGATTGCGTTTAATGCGGCTCCCGGCACATTCGCGCCCAGCGAGGCGGGGCCTTATGGGGTCTATGCGCAGGCCTTGGTTGAGGCCATGCATGATGCCGGATCGTCGGCTGACGAGATTTTCTCGCATGCGCGTTTGCGGGCGGCACAATTGTCGATGGGGCAGTCTGTGCCCTGGCATGCCTCGCGCTTAGAGCGTCCGTTCAGTTTCTTTCAGCCCGAACCAAATGCAGCTGCTAATCCCGCCAAAGCGACCCAGCGGGCCAGCCTTGATCGCAGGCCGATCAAGGATTTTGAGGAGGATGATGCCTATACGACGGCGTTACGGCGCGATTCGATCAGCGCCTATCAGGATTTTCTATATGCGTTTCCCGGCAGCGTGTATGCGCGTGAGATCCGCGGCCTGTTGGCGGCCCGGCGTGAAGCGCAGACATGGCGCGCCAGCGTGCGCGTCAATACACGCGAGGCCTATTGGTCCTATCTGACCAATTATTCCAATGGGCCGCATACGGGCGAGGCGCGCCGCAGATTGCAGCAGCTTAATGCCACTCTCGCGCCGCCCCCCCAATTCAACGGTCTGAATTATGATCTGCCGCCGCCTTCGCCTGAAGAGATGATCTATTTCAACCAGCCCAATGTCGTTTATTACGATCCCGATCTTTTGCCGCCCGTGCCATCGCCCATTTATGTGCCGCCGCCGCCTGTCTGGTGGCGCTTGCCTGAACCTGTGATCGAGGCTGGCAATGATTATTATCTCTGGCAGCCGCGGCGTGAGGTGCGCCCCGATTGGGTCAGACCCCCTGATTATGTGCATAGGCCCGAGCCGCTGGTGGATCCCAATCCGCAGGCCCGCCCCGGTTCGATCCTGCCTTATGTCGCCATTCCCGCAGCTGTTGCTGCTGGCATTGCGGCAGGAAAATTAATGCAAAGACGGGGCGGTGAGCCAGCAGTTGTCGCGCCGCAGGTGAGGCCGCCGATTGCAACGCCAACCACTGCTCAGCCGGGACAGTTCGCGCCCAATTTGCGCGAACAGCAATTGCGCCAGCAGCAGGAGCAATTGCGCTTGCAATTGCAGCGCCAGCAACAAGTGCCGCTGCCGCAGACGCAACAAAATCCGCGCGTGCAACCCTTGCCGCAAGTTCAGCAAACCCCGCAAGTTCAGCCATCGCCACAAGTGCAGCAGCTGCCGCCAGCACAAGCCTTGCAGCCAGCACAGACGCAGCCTCAGACCACACCTGCGCCCATTATCAGAGCTGTGCCAGAGACGCGCCCTTTAAACGTGCCGCAAACGCCTTCTGTTCAAGCGCCTTCTGTGCAAGTTCCCACTCAACAAGGTCAGCCGCGCCAAACTTTGCAAGGCCAGCCAGCACAAGGCCAGCCAGCACAAGGCCAGTCTGTTCAAGGTCAAACTGGGCAAACGAATGTGAGGCAGCAGCCTGCACAAATTGCACCCTCCCAGGGTGTTTCTGCACAAGGTGTTCCTGTCCAGAGCACGCAAACGGTGCCTGTGGCGCCTGCTCAGCGACCCGTTGCACCCGCACAGCAAGCCCCCACTTCACAAGCCCCAACTGTCCCAAAGCCCGCACAGCCTGCTGTTGCGCCGCAAATACCAGCTGCGCAAGCTCCAGCCCCTGCGCAAGCTCCTGTCCCTGTGCGGCCAGTGCAGCAAAATGCGGCTCCCTCTGCGCTTGAGCAGGAACGGGCGCGCCAATTGCAATTGCAACAACAACAACAGCAACAACAGTTGCAACAACAGCGTCAGCAGCAACAGCAACAACAATTCCAGCAGCAGCAACAACAGCAACAACAGCAACAGCAACAGCAGCAACAATTGCAGCAGATGCAACAAAGAGGCGGGGCGGCGCAATCACAGCAGGGTCAACAGGGTCAGCAGGGCCAACAGGGTCAAGCCAATTGCGGGCGTCCCGGTCTGCCGCCATGTGCAAGGTGAGAAAGGATCAGCGCGTCAGGAATGTTTGCTCAGACGCGCGATCAAGCTTGAGGTATCCCACCTCCCACCGCCCATGGCTTGCACTTCGGAATAAAATTGATCGATGAGGGCGGTGGTTGGCAAATGGGCGCCATTGCGGCGCGCTTCGCTCAAGCAAATGCCGAGATCTTTGCGCATCCAGTCGACAGCAAAGCCAAAATCAAATTGGCCAGCAATCATGGTTTTGTAGCGGTTTTCCATCTGCCAGGATTGGGCGGCGCCTTTCGAGATCACATCAATGACGGCGGCCGCATCCAGCCCGGCTTTCTGGGCAAAGTGCAGGCCTTCGGCCAATCCTTCGACAAGGCCCGCAATGCAAATCTGATTGACCATTTTGGTCAATTGGCCAGAGCCGGACTCGCCCATCAGGCGGCACGCGCGGGCAAAAGCGGCGATGATGGGTTCCGCCTTGGCATAGACATCGCCATCACCCCCGCACATGACAGTCAGAACGCCATTCTCTGCGCCCGCTTGACCGCCTGAAACCGGCGCATCGAGAAAGCCGACATTTTGTTTGCGGGCGATGGCATAAAGTTCACGCGCCACATCGGCAGAGGCAGTGGTGTGATCGATAAAAATAGCGCCGGGCTTTAAGCCAGCAAAAGCGCCATCAGGCCCCAAAGTTACGGCGCTCAAATCATCATCATTGCCAACGCAACAGAAGACAAAATCCTGCCCCTGTGCCGCTTCGCGCGGTGTGGCGGCAGATGTGCCGCTATGCTCGGCAACCCATTTGTGTGCCTTGGCTGGCGTGCGATTATAGACAGTGACAGAATGATGGCCCTTGGCAGATCGAAGAGCACACGTCTGAACTCCAGTCACTAA
>CAIVAX010000152.1 GCA_903903935.1 uncultured Hyphomicrobiales bacterium
CGCTGTGCCCGACAAGCGCCGTCTTACGAATTTATGCGAACAGACGATCAAGATCATCAAAGACACAATCGGCAAGGATTGAGGTGGAGATGAGAGGCAGGCGTAACGCCAAATTAGCAGAATAATTCTGGAAACAAGCGCCGCACTGATCCAGAGAAAATATTGGCTTGATCGGCAGCACGCAAAGATCCGATTACACTGCGCGCTTGATCGAGAATCTCAACCAATGAGCCATGCGTTGGGGGAAAATAAGATCCCCACATCAAACGATCCGATCCAAATTCACTGATCAAGCGTTCGATATAGGACAAAGGATCAGCTAATCCCTTGCTGGCGGCGATAAAAGTGCGCGGCGTGATTTTCAAATAGACATTGGAAAATCGGGCCAAAGCGAACAATTGCTGCAAGCCCTGATAAGGCGGCCCTTCAGGCAATTGCGGACGCGTCACATGTTCCAAAATCAATCGTAAATCTGGATGACGCGCTAAGATTCTCTCAATCTGGTCAAGATTGGCCGCATTTGTCCCCACACACAGGCCCCAATCGGCCGCACAATCCCAAGCTGGCCGACATTGCGGATCATCGAGCGCCAGCCAAGCCCGATTGAGCGTGCTGCCTTGCGAAAAAATTCGCATCGCAGTCAGCCCGCGCTCCCTCCAAAAGCGCATTTGCGCTGGCGCTTGTTCATCGAGAACATTGACCGAGAACATGCCCGCCAATCGCGCTGAATTTTGGCGCACACTATCGGCAAGATAGGAATTATCGAAGCCATAGACCGTCGAGGATTGCAGCACGAGAGCATGACCAATCCCCGCTTTGTCCATTTCCGCAATCAAAGCAGGTGCAGATATGCTGCGCTCCAGCGACCAATCTGATCGCGTCCCGCCCAAAGGCTGCGCAGGATAGGTCACCTCATCCTCACTCACGATGAGCGCATGTGTATCAATGATTGGAAAGCTCATCTCTGCCCCTGTTGTAATGCCTTTCCTTACAGCGCAGATGAGACCGAAATTCAAATCAAAACGATAGGTCGATCCGGACTTAGCCGGTCTCACTCACTTATTCCAAAATGGAATAACAGAATGGTACAAGAAACTATTTTACTTTCTTCCTGAAGCGACCGATTCTGCGCCAAATCTCACAAAGGATGATTGCCCGATGATTAACGACACCCATGTGCATCCCATTGCCGACAACCGGACTATCTATCCAAGAATCAGAGACTTGGAGAACAAGGCCGGACTGCGTACGGTGCATGATCTAGGCCAGCCCGAATGGCCAGCCTTTGCCTTGACCGAAATGCTCGAAACCATGGATGCCTGCGGCATTACAAAAGCGACCCTGGTTCAGGCCTATTACACCTATCACCATGACAATAGCTATGTGATCGATCTGACCGCCGCTCATCCCGAGCGCTTTGTTGCGGTCTGCGTGCTTGATGAGCTTGATCCTGCGACGGCAGATCATCTGACCGATCTCGTGCAAAACCATCGTGTGCGCGGTTGGCGTATCATGGGCAATAAGCCCAAGGGCTTTTTCACCGATCCGCGCACCTTCCCGCTCTGGAAACGCGCGCAAAGCCTGAACATCCCGATCTGCCTGGGCTCGCGCTATACTGAGATTCCTGATTTGATGGAGCCTCTCAAGCGCGAAACGCAAGTGCCGATTGCCATCGAACATACCTGGGGCATGAAGATTGAAACGCCCTTCAAGGATTATGGAAAGCACTTGCTGGATCTCGCCCAATTGCCGCATGTTCACCTCAAAATCGCAGCGCCGATTTCATTCAGCCTGCGCGAGGCTGGACTGAGCGCCAAAGAAGTCTATGGCACATTGATCGACGCTTTTGGCGTTGATCGCTTGATGTGGGGATCAAATTATCCCGCCAATTGGCACAAGCATGGCAAAGTGGCTGAACGCGTGCAGATGATGCGCGACGATCTAGCCTTTTTGACCAAGGAGGAGCAGGACAAAATTCTGGGTCGAAACGCTCTGAATGTCTGGCCTGACTTGAAATAAACTTTACGCGACTTGGGTTCTGATCCATTCTGAGGAAAAGAACCCAAGCAAGCAAACAAAGTCTAGGAGGAAGTCATGAAGACTGACACATCGATTTCAAGACGCAGCATGATCCGCACAAGCGGCACAGGCCTGCTGGCTTGCAGCGGCCTCGCCTCAGGCCTCATTCCTGCAAGCCGCTCCTTTGCTGCCACCAAGCCGCTGGAAAAAATGCAGGTCATCGGCACCAGTGGCAATCTGCCGCTCGTCTTGCAGCAATTGGTTGCCGATCTTGGCTATCTGGAAGAATTCGGGCTGGAGGTCACCTTCTCCAGCGTCACCGATGGCAATCGCATCACCGGCAGCATCATCAGCGGCGAGGCAGATGCCTGCATGCTCTCGGGCTTTTCACAAATTCCCGTTGCCGTCGAGAAAGGCGCCAATATCAAAATGATTGCTGGCGCCACTTTGCTACTCAATCAATGCGTCTTTGCCAAAAATCCCAATATCAAAACGGTCAAGGATCTCATCGGTAAAACGGTGGGCGTAGGCTCACTGGGCTCACTCTTGCATCAATTGATGATCGCGCTGCTTACAAAGAAAGGCATTGATCCCAATGCCGTAAAGTTTGCCAATGTTGGCAATAACCAAGATGTGTTTCGTGCCGTGGTCGCAGGCGTTGTCGATGCAGGCCCCTCTACCATTGATGTCTATAACCGACAGGCAGAATTTGGCGTCCATAGTCTGACAGACGGCGAATTCTGGGTTGAATTGCCC
>CAIVAX010000153.1 GCA_903903935.1 uncultured Hyphomicrobiales bacterium
CCAAGTTCTAAAAGCACTCGTCACAAGTAAACAGCTAAGTGCTCAATTTTGTCATCAACGGATCTACTTCCACCCGATCATTTGAGTGGTTATTGTAACTCTTGTAAAGGGTGAAATTGCATAATCATGAGAGGGAATACTATCATTTTTTGATCAGAAAATCAGGCATATCTCACTTGAATCCTAAGATAAAAGTGCTGATACGAAGAGGCGAGTCCGGAACTGACAATCATTATATTTATAGGATGTTCCTCATTTCCTATCACCGGGAGCAGGTGTGGCGTGTCAAACTTTGTGAAGACAGCAAAGGGGAGAGGGCATTGCAGGTTCGCCGCGTTGTAACAGGGCATGATGATGGACGGGCTGTCGTCAAAATCGATCAGATTGTCGATTATGCTCATTCGCTGCGTCCCAATCATTCTTCCTTTGTCGCTTGGGCGACGGATGGCCATCCGATCGATAATTCTGATCCGGAAGACGGGCGTTTCAAATCTGTCGTTAATGGCACTCCCGGCAGCACGATTCTGCGTGTGGTGGAATATAGGCCAGGCGTTGTCTCACGACGTCATCGCACCAATTCGCTTGATTATGCCATCGTCATGTCTGGCGAGATTGATATGGAGCTTGATGAAGGCGAAGTTCATCTTAAAGCAGGCGATATTTTGATTCAACGTGGCACGATTCATAATTGGATCAATCGCGGTTCAGAGCCTTGCGTGATTGCTTTTGTGTTGATAGCTGCCAATCCTGTGCTTGAGGCGCAGGGTTAAAGAGGAGGATAAAATGACATTACAAAATAAAATGACCCGTCGTCATGCTTTGTTAAAGGGGTTGTCGGCGAGCGGTCTTGTCTTGTTTGGCCCTGCTGGAATAGCCCAGTCTGCTTTAGCGGCGGATGGGGTGAACATTGTCAACACATCTGGCACATCGGGCATGACTTTGCAGGCGCTGATGCGTCAAAAAGGCTATATGACCAAAATGGGCGTTAATGCCAATATTGTGAATGTGGCGGATGCGTCGCGTTTGATGGGTTCACTCATCTCTGGTGAAAGCGACTTGTCGACATCGGCTGGCTTTGCGCAAGTGCTGCCCGCAATTGAAAAGGGCGGTAAGCTGAAAATCATTGCAGGCGCGCAGATTGTGCCTGTGCATGCTGTGTATAGCAAAAAACCGGAGATCAAATCGGTTAAGGATCTAGTCGGCAGAACAGTGGGTACCGGCGCGCCTGGTTCTTTATTGCATACGCTGATGGTTGCCGTGCTGCGCAAATATGGCGTGGATGAAACCAAGGTCAATTTCGTCAATGTCGGCAGCAATCTCGATGTGTTCCGCGCTGTCGCCGCAGGCGCAGTCGATGCAGGGCCCTCTGAAGTCGATTTCGACTACAAGCAGGCGGAATATGGCGTGCATTCGCTTGTCGATGGTGAATTATGGAAGGAATTGCCGAATTTCACATTCCAGGCTGCTTATGCCTCGGATAAAGCGATTGAGACCAAACGAGACGCCATCGTGAAAACTTTGGCCGCTTTTGCTTTGCTTTATCGTTTTGCCGATAGCCCAGACTCTTTGGATGATTTTGCCAAAGCCAGAGCTGAGGCCACAGGCAAGGATGAGCGTTCTGAGGCTGAGACTCAATGGCGGTTCAATCGCGATAATCATTCTTATTCGCGTGATCTTATTTTGAGTG
Organism: uncultured Hyphomicrobiales bacterium; assembly: GCA_903903935.1. Classification (GTDB taxonomy): domain Bacteria; phylum Pseudomonadota; class Alphaproteobacteria; order Rhizobiales; family Beijerinckiaceae; genus Terripilifer. The sequence continues at coordinate 1,688 of CAIVAX010000153.1, forward strand.
ATGAGCGGATTAATTATATGCAAGAGCTGAACAAGTCGCTCGGCGTGCAAAAGCAAATTCTGCCGATCAGCCAAGTTGCCGATATGTCGCTAGCGCGTGATGCGTTAAAATTGATC
>CAIVAX010000154.1 GCA_903903935.1 uncultured Hyphomicrobiales bacterium
CCGCGTCCATCCTCGATGAAATGGAATCTAAGGGACCAATGCGCGTCAGCGAAGTGCAGGAAGCCCAGAAACGTATCATTGCTGTTGCTCGTCGTCTATCCGATGCTGGAACGATGGTGCTAGCAGGCCGCGGAGACGATTATGTCTGAGGTGCTTGAGCGCAAAGTTTCACTTTCGGAAGTCTCCAACTTCGTCAAACAAGGCGGAGACTTTCAAGCTGAACAACGTTATGCGCCAGATCCTGAGGCGGAGTTTAAGCCTTGGGGAAAAAGCTCGTTCAAACCCATTGAGTCTTTTACTCCCAAAACAGCGCCCAAGCCTGCTCAGGTTGAAGAGCCTACGGAAGACGACTCTCATGAATCCACGCAGTCTGATGCGGCGCAGGCTGCGCATGGCGAGACGCATAGTGACGCACAGACACGTGAGGCTGAGCATGCTGCCCTGCCTCCCGCTCCTCCCCCGCCGCCGCCGGAAGTTGAAGAACAGATTTCCCCTGCCGAGGTTATTGCCGCTCTCGAAAAAGCCAAAGAAGATGGTCGCGCTTTGGGCTATCAACAGGGGCTTGAGGCAGCACGTCGTGAATTTGGCGATGCCAAACTCGTTTTGCAAAACATTGCCAATGAATTTACCATGCAGGCCAGTGATGCGCTGGAGCGCAATGCCGATATTCTTGCTCATCATGTAAGGCGCATTGCCCAAGATCTGTTTGGCGCTGTCTTTGCTGAAATTCCGCAGGCCTTTGTCGAACGCATCAAAGCCTCAGCTGAAATGTTTACCAAAGCCAGCTCGAATTTCATTTTGTTTTTGAACCCGCAGGATATGCTTGTGTTGGAAATGGCTTTAAAATCCGAACGCATTATGGCCAATATTGAGATTGTCGAAGACGTGACTCTGCCCTTGGGCGCTTATCGTCTGGAATCGCGCGATCTGGAATTTGAAGATCTGCCGCGTCTGGCTGATCGGGGTGTGAAGCATGCTTGATGCCTCTTCTGTTCTCGAACACAGATTGCGCCAGATTGAAGGAACGCGGGTGAGCAATGCGGCTGGCCGCGTGCGTCGCTTTGACGGCCAGATTGTGCATGCCAGTTCCTTCCCCGCCTCGGTTGGCAGTCAATGCCGCATTGCGCGCGAAGATGGGGGCTGGGCCGATGCGGAAGTGATCGGCTTTCTCGATAATTACACTGTTATGGTTTTGACCTCAGGCAATGCGCCTCTCTTGGCCGGCGCCAGAGTGGAGACTAAAGATCGCGCTGATCTCGTGCCAGTGGGTGATGCTTTGCTGGGCCGCGTTGTGGATGGCGCGGGCAATGTTCTTGATGGACAGAGCGAGCCCAAGTTGACAGCCGTTTGGCCCTTACGCGGTGAGCGCGTCAATCCTCTGCGTCGCCGCCCTGTCAGAGAAGCGCTGGATGTGGGCGTGCGCGCCATGAATGGTCTGCTGACCGTTGGACGTGGCCAAAAGATTGGCATTATCGCGGGCAGTGGCGTGGGCAAATCCTCTTTGCTCTCCAGCATGGCGCGATTTACCGAAGCTGAGATTGTTATCATCGCGCTTATTGGTGAGCGCGGGCGTGAAGTGGCGGGCTTTGTCGAAGAATTATCCTCGTGCCCCTCTTTCGCCAATACGATTGTTGTGGCGGTTCCAGCTGATCAATCCCCTGTGCTACGTTTGCGCGGATTGCATCGGGCAACGGCCTATGCGGAATATTTCCGCTCGCGTGGCAAGAATGTTTTGTTGATGGTTGACTCGCTCACGCGCGTTGCACATGCGCAGCGTGAATTGGGCCTTGCTTTGGGCGAACATCCCACGACCAAAGGCTATCCGCCATCCGTGCTGTCCCTATTAGGATCTGTGCTGGAGCGCGCCGGCCATGATGGCGACACGGGCGGTAGCATTACTGGCATTTACACTATTCTGGCTGATGGCGATGATACGACCAATGATCCGATCGTTGATACATCGCGCGCCATTCTCGATGGCCATGTGGTGCTCTCGCGCAAACAAGCCGAACAGGGCATATTCCCCGCCATTGATATTAACGCCTCAATCAGCCGAACCATGACTGATTGCGTGACGCCGCCCCATATGATGCGGGCGCGAAAATTCCGCCGCTATTTGAGCCTGTGGGAACAAAACCGCGATCTCATGTTGCTGGGGGGGTATCAAACGGGACAAGATCCCGAGCTTGATATGGCCTTCCAGATCTATCCGCAATTGGTGGCCTATATTCAGCAAGGCATGAAGGACCGCTCTGGACTGGTTGAGAGCGAAGCCAAATTGCAAGCCCTCATTCCATGACGAGCAAGACTCGGCCAATCAAGATTATGGCCTTGAAGCATCAGGTGACGATGCGCGCTTATCAACGCGAATTGAACCGGATCAATGACGAAATCCAGAAGATCGAAAAGCGCGCCGAGCAGATTATCGATCTGGCCGATGGCTATCGCCAGGCCTTGCGCCAACCTGATTTGATGATCACGGAATATCGCGATACGTCG
>CAIVAX010000155.1 GCA_903903935.1 uncultured Hyphomicrobiales bacterium
ATTGGGTAAGCTTATTGGGGCCCTGGCAATAGGAAATGCCCTTTTCGGCAACCGCCTGATAGAAGGTTGTGGACGGGCCGCCGCCAGAAAAGCCAATCAGAATGACTTTGGTAATGCCGGCTTGCTTGCGCAAAAATTCAATGCCCTGCTTGATGTCGAGGGATATTTCTTCGAAATTGACGCTGGCTTCATTATTGTCCGAGCGGGGATTCATGCCCAGCACCATGAAGCCGCGCTTGGCCAATTCACCCGTGCCAATCATATTCATGAAATTGGAGGTGCGATGAATGGTCAAAAAGGCTGTATGGGGCGCCGGACCCGAATCAGGCACATAGAGCGCGCCCTTGGTCGCTGAAGGCTGAAACTGAATATAGCGCGGATTGGATTGGGCTTGCGCAGAAAAAGCCATAAGGCTTGCGGCCAATCCTAGAGATAATTTGGTGACTGTTTTGAGCATGAGACTCCCCCCGTGATGCGGCTTTTACCAATGATGCACTGTTTAGCACAAGCTTTTAGCCATAGCGAGAGGGCTCACACAGAGGCATTGCCTAAAATGAATCGATGCAAAGTGCTGAGGCGTTTTGAACTCTTCAACCGGCTCATCAAAAGATAGATCACGGGCGTGGTGTAGAGCGTGAGGATTTGCGAGAAAAACAATCCCCCGACAATGGCAATGCCGAGTGGGCGGCGCAGCTCTGAGCCTATGCCCGTGCCAAAGGCCAAGGGCAGAGAGCCGAGCAAAGCGGCGAGCGTGGTCATGAGAATGGGACGAAAGCGCTGGATAGAGGCCTCAACAACAGCCTGCTGAGGCGAGAGCCCGCGCACACGCTCCGCCACAATGGCAAAATCAACAAGCATGATGCCATTTTTCTTCACAATTCCGATGAGCAGGATAATGCCAATAAAGGCAATCACCGAGACATCCGTATCGGCAATGCGCAAGGCTAATAGAGCCCCAAGCCCGGCTGAAGGCAAAGTCGAGATAATCGTGAGCGGATGAATGAGGCTCTCATAGAGCACGCCCAGAATGATATAAACCGCAATAATGGCGACCAGAATCAGATAGGCCTGCTCATTGGCATTATCGCGATAGGCTTTGGCATCACCAGCAAAGTCCGCAGAGATTGTATCTGGTAAATGCAGGCTCGCCACTGCATCTTTAACCGCATTGGTGCCATCATCCAGATTGAATTCTGGCTTAATGTCGTATGTGAAAGTGATGGAGGGAAAAGGGCCCTGATGATTGACCGATAAGGTTGCCACACTCCGCTCTATTTTAGCCAATGTGGAGAGCTGGATTTGCCGGCCCCCACTGGCGGGCACAAAAATGCCGCTCAAATCGGTGGGATCGCGCTGGCGCAGCGGCGGCGCCTCAATCACAACCTTATATTGATTGCGCTGCGTATAAATCGTCGAGACTTGTCTTTGGCCAAAGGCATTGGCGAGCGCAGTATCAATATCCTGCACAGCCACACCCAAGCGCGAAGCCACCATGCGATCAATGATCACATTGGCTTGCAGCCCGCCCGTGTCAGCATCGCTCGACACATCGGTTAATTGCGGCACAAGCTCAAGACGTTTGAGCACACGCTGCGACCAATCTTGCAATTCGGTTATATTCTGACCCCAGAGCGTGAATTGATATTTCGATTTGCCTTGTCGCCCGCCCATGCGGATATCTTGAATGGACCAGATATAAACTCTAATGCCGGGCAGATCGGCGAGTTTTTTGCGCAAGCGCGCCATCACCTGATTGGAGCTCTCACTTCTTTTGGGGTCGAGCGTAATATTCAAACGGCCCGCATTCACATTGCTGCCCCCGCCAATGAAAGAGGCGGTGGAGACGACGGCAGGATCCGCACTGACAATTTCGGCGGCGCGTTGTTGTTGAATCCGCATAGCCTCAAAGGATATATCCTGCGAGCCCTCGCACCAGCCAAACAAAATGCCTGTATCCTCATCGGGAATAAAACCCTTGGGCGCTTTGATATACATGGTCACAGTGCCGACGACGACCGCGAGCAAAACACACATCACCCACCAAGGCCGCTTTAACGCAAAGGGCAACGAGCGGGCATAGAGAGCGATGAATTTTTTCATCCCTCCTTCAACCAGACGATCCAATCGATTGGGCTTTTTATCCTGCTTGGCCGGCATTAAATGCGCGCAAATGGTCGGCGTGATGGTCAGAGAAACAAAGGCAGAAATGATAATGGCGAAACTTAAAGTGAGAGAAAATTCTCTGAAAATGCGCCCCGGTATGCCCGACATGAACAGCATGGGGATGAAAGCAGCGATCAATGAAATGGAAATGGAGATGACCGTAAAGCCAATCTGCTGCGTGCCCAAGACGGCCGCTTGCATTGGGGCCATGCCCTTTTCAATGTTGCGATGAATATTCTCGATCATCACAATCGCATCATCGACAACAAAGCCCACTGAAATGGTCACCGCCATGAGCGACATATTATCGAGCGAATAGCCAACCGCCCACATGGCCGCAAAGGTGCCTCCCAAAGACAGAGGCACAGTAATGGCCGCAGCAAATGTAGCAGCCGCGCGGCGCAAAAACAAAAAGACGACCATGGTCACAAAGCCGACAGACAAAGCCAGCATGTGTTGAATGTCATGCACGGAAGCGCGGATCATCATGGTGCGATCAAGGATCACTTCAAATTGCAGACCTGCCGGAACCCAGCGCTGCAGATCGGGCAAAATGGTTTTGACAGCATCAACTGTGGCAATGACATTGGCATCCGATTGCTTGGTCACATTGACAAGCACAGCAGGGCGCCCATTCAACCACGCGACCGAGCGCGTATTGCGCACACCCAAATCGAGATCAGCGACATCGACCAGGCGAATAGGCGTGCCATTGCGCACTTTGACGATGATGCGGCCAAATTCATTGGGATCAAACCCCAATTGCGGAATGGAGAGCAATTGGCTTTGCTGCTCGCCATCAAATCCACCCAGTGGGCTGATCGCATTGGCGCCCGAAATTGCCAGCCTGACATCCTCAAATGACAAACCCATAGAGGCAAGACGCGATTGATCAATGCGCACACGAATGGCGGGCTGCTTTGAGCCATTGATGGTGACTTCCCCAACGCCCTTTACTTGCGCAATGCGCTGCGCGACAGTCGTATCGGCAATATCAAATAAAGCGCTTGCTGGCAGAGTGTCGGAGACAAGAGCAATCACCAACACAGGTTGCGCGGCGGGATTGACCTTACGAAAGCGCGGCAATTGCGGCAAATCTCCGGGCAGATCCGGCACAGCCGCATTGAGCGCGGCCTGCACATCGCGCGCCGCACTATCAACTGAGCGCGTCAATTCAAACTGCACGGTAATGCTGGATGTATTGATTGAACTTGATGAGGTGATTTCTGTCACACCGGAAATTGTACTCAAGGCGCGCTCGAGCGGCGCTGCCACACTGGCAGCCATGGTTGTTGGATCAGCGCCGGGCCGATTGACCGAAACGCGAATGGTGGGAAATTCCACGCTCGGCAGGCTTGAGACTGGCAGATTGGGATAAGCAAGAAAGCCTACCAATAATAAGGCCAGACC
>CAIVAX010000156.1 GCA_903903935.1 uncultured Hyphomicrobiales bacterium
CGCACGCGGGCCGCGCGAATATTGTGCTGCTCGGCCAGAATGAAACGGGCTATGCCAATCTGATGAAATTGGCCTCGCGTGCTTGGCTTGATCCAGAAGCTGGCGATCTGCCGCATGTCAGCCTGGCGCGATTGAATGAATTTAGTGCAGGTTTGATTGCTCTGACGGGCGGGCCAACAGGACCGCTGGATCAAGCGCTGCGGCATGGCCGCGCGGATAGTGCGCAGTCCCGCCTTGATCAGCTTGCCCGCATTTATGATCAGCGCCTCTATATCGAGCTGCAGCGTCATGGCCTGGCGCAAGAAAAAGAAACCGAGCCGCAGCTGATCGCTACAGCCTATCGCCTAGGGCTGCCATTGGTGGCGACCAATGAGCCATATTTTGCCGCCCGCTCGGATTATGAAGCGCATGATGCTTTGCTGTGCATTGCTGATGGCACAGTGATCAGCGAGGACAATCGCCGTCAGGTGAGTGTGGAACACAGGTTGAAGACGCGCGCGGAAATGGTGAAGCTGTTTAGCGATGTGCCAGAGGCGACGCGCCATTCGGTTGAGATCGCGCTGCGCTGTTCGTTCCGCCCGACAACACGCCAGCCCATTCTGCCGCATTTCACTGCGCCCGATGGGTCCAAGCTTGATGAAGTGGCAGAACTCCGCAAGCAAGCGCAAGATGGCTTGGCGGATCGTCTAAAAGCGCATGGCTATGCGCCTGGCTTTGGCGAAAGTGATTATGAAGAGCGCTTAGCCTTCGAGCTCGACATCATCACACGCATGAAATTTCCCGGCTATTTTCTCATCGTGGCCGACTTTATCAAATGGGCCAAAGCACAGGGCATTCCTGTGGGGCCGGGGCGCGGATCGGGTGCAGGCTCAGTTGTCGCTTGGGCCCTCACCATCACAGATCTTGATCCGATGCGCTTTGGTTTGCTGTTCGAGCGCTTTTTGAATCCCGAACGCGTCTCCATGCCCGATTTTGATATCGACTTTTGCCAATATCGCCGCGATGAAGTGATCCGCTATGTGCGCGAGCGGTATGGCTTTGATCGCGTCGCGCAGATCATCACCTTTGGATCCTTTCTGGCGCGTGGCGTGATGCGCAATGTTGGCCGCGTGCTGGAAATGCCTCTGGGGCAAGTCGATAAGCTCGCCAAGCTTGTCCCGCAAAATCCCGCTGCGCCAGTCAGTCTCAAACATGCCATTGAGACAGAGATACGCTTGCGCGAAGCGGCCGATCAAGATGAGCGCGTGGGACGCATGCTCACCATAGCCGAAAAATTGGAAGGTCTTTATTCCAATGCCTCCACGCATGCGGCGGGGATTGTGATTGGCGATCGCGCGCTGGATGAATTGGTGCCGCTCTATCGCGATCCCAAATCAGATATGCCTGCCACTCAATTCAATATGAAATGGGTGGAGCCAGCAGGCCTCGTCAAATTCGACTTTCTGGGTCTGAAGACACTCACCACTCTGGCAACGACGCTCGATCTATTGCGCCAGCGCGGCATAGAGGTGGATTTGTCAAAAATTCCTCTCGATGATGCCAAGACCTATGAAATGCTGGGGCGCGGTGAAACCATTGGCGTGTTCCAATTGGAAAGCGCGGGCATGCGCAAAGCGCTGGCAGAAATGCGCGCCGACCGGCTAGAAGATATTATCGCGCTTGTGGCGCTCTATCGTCCCGGCCCTATGGCGAATATTCCCACCTATTGCGCGGTCAAACATGGCGATCAGCAAGCCGATTATATTCATCCCTTAATCGAGCCCATATTGAAGGAAACTTTTGGCGTCATCATCTATCAAGAACAGGTGATGCAGATTGCGCAGATTCTGTCGGGCTATGCGCTGGGCGAAGCGGATCTGCTGCGCCGCGCTATGGGCAAGAAAATCAAATCAGAAATGGATGCGCAGCGTGAGCGCTTTGTTGAAGGCGCGATTGCCAATCAAATCACCAAGCAAAAGGCGAATGATATTTTCGATCTGCTCGCCAAATTCGC
>CAIVAX010000157.1 GCA_903903935.1 uncultured Hyphomicrobiales bacterium
CGCTCAAAATACTTGGCGAGTGATTGGTTCATCGCGGGTTTCCACTTGTTACCAATTGCAATTTTCTTTAAGCCGAGATACTTGCATGCGTCTACAATTTGCTCAGTCGTCGAGGTTGCTGGTAGCCCCGTTGTCAATTGGATATACTCTAGCATTTTGTCATGTTCTTCGCAGCCTTGAAATAAGGTTAGAGGAACACCGCCATGAACGATAACGTTCACTTTCCGGCCGACTAACATTTTAACATATTTATCTAACGGCGAGAGCGCGCGGTCGACATCTTCTCTCGTGAATTTCTTAAGACTCACTGGGCACATCACCATCATGACTCTATCAGGTAGTAGTCGGTACATCTCGTAGGGAAGGGTATCGACCACGTGTCGCGGATATATGTAGCCAATAAATTTATGAGGCAAGACCCCACCGAACTTATCCATGTTTCCCCTCCTAGATTCAAGTACGAAGTGCAACGCGGTTTAGCGACTGACTGAAAAGCTCGTGTGGTGTCTTGAACGCCAGTCGCTTTCGCGGCCGATTATTCAACAGGTCTTCAATTTTAGCAAGTTCAGTATCTGTCACTGACGATAGTGGTCGCTTTTTTGGAATGTACTGGCGAACCAAGCCATTGAAGTTCTCATTTGTGCCTCGCTGCCAGCTTGAGAATGGTTCAGCAAAATAGCCCTTTGAGTTTAATACTCGGTCTACGCGGGCATGCTCAGCAAACTCCTTTCCATTATCATAGGTGATCGTTTTGACCAGAGGGGCGACACCTTTCAGGCGTCGGATGATCGCCGAAGAAACCAGATCACTCGTCTTCTGCGAGACTTTGGATAGAAAAGCGTAACCCGTCTTCCGCTCGACAAGGCTCACGATGGCCTGCTTGTGGTTGGCGCCGATAATGGTATCGCCCTCCCAATGCCCAACCTGACGGCGTTTTTCGACATACGCCGGCCGTTCGGAAATAGGCCTGCGATCTACGATTTGCCCACGCCTGTCTCGCCCGCCGCCATACCTTTTGCGCCGTTTCTTCTGACAGCGTAAATGTCGCCACAGATCACCGCCTGACGCCTTATCAGCATAGATGTGACGGTAGATGGTCTCGTGGCTGATATCGACGGAAGCTGCGATCTGCTCAGGGCTGAACTGCTTCTCAAGCTGTTTTTCCACGTCGATCCAAACCTGTGCTGATATTCGAGGAGCATTCCTGCACCCTTCAGAACGTACCCTCGCCAGATGAACGGCCTGTTTGGGACGATAACCACGAAAACCCGTATTGCGTGCGATCTCTCTATTGATAGTCGACTTATGCCGCCCAAGGTTCCGAGCGATTTGAGCCTCAGGTAGCCCCTCTTTCAACAAGGCGGAAATCTGATAACGTTCTTCTCGGCTGAGGTGGTGATAGGTCATTGTGCTTCTTCGACTGCCAGGTCAAGGGAACCGAGAGCTTATCGCAATCTCAGCCACCTCAACAGGTTACGGGAAGTTGCACTTCGAAGTTGAATCTACGTCTACAAGAATTGCTCTTATTCCCCCAAGGGGTTGTTGCGATCGCGCTCAATGGCGGCCTTTATCAGAGCAAGACCACGATAAAAGCCGTGCACAAATTTGCTATAAGGCATCATGAGGAAGAAAGCCAAGACGGCGCCTAAGTGAATAGCAAAGAGAATGCCCATGGCTGAGGTGGCACGCGCCATCAGCAAACCAAGTCCCGTGAGGGCGATAATAAGGAGCAGAGCGATAAACGCATATTCGCCGCCCATGAGCTTGCGTGAGACCGGTAGCGGATCTGTCACAATCTTGATCCAGATAAGCCCTGCGCAGCCAATCGTGAGGCCTATGCCACCTAAAGTCCCCAATATCACTGGCAGGCTGAGAAGGGGATAGGGCGCTATAAGGCCCAGCACATGGTCATAAATTGTCGCAACAGATGTTGCTGCAAAGCAGAGAATAAAACCATACATGACCAGATGATGAAAATTGCGCCTGTACGAGGCAAAGCTGTCATCAAGATCATTACAGCCATGGCCGCCATTGCCAAGATAACGCAAGGTCGCAATATCATGCAGGGCGCGCATCAATGCTTTCAGCGTCAATCTGCCAGATAAATGTGTCTGGGTTGCGCGCCAGAACCGCGAAAGACTGATCACAATGGCGCAGCCCGAAAAGATAAAGCTGGCTCCACTTAGAAGAGTGAGCACATCCCAAGGAATGATCCTGTAGAAAGCACCTTCACCAATCTGCGCAGTGAACAAGATCGTTGGAGAACGGATCAGGATTGTTGTGATCACAGTCAGCGCGATGATGAGCATGGTCGCGAGCGAAAGGATCATCCCGTTTTTTTCAAACACAGATCCAGCAAAAGCTGGCCAGGCATAGCGCGCATAGGATTCATTGCGCACATCGGCAAAGGCCTTTGGAAGATTGATGCCAAATTCATGCGGAGGCGCAAATTGGCAGGCCTGAAAACACCCCTTACAATTGTGACAAAGATTAGCAAAATAATCCATGTCATAATCGCTAAAGGAGCGCTGCAGCGTCATGGCCGGAAAGACGGCGCAATAGGTTTCACAATAGCGACAGGCATTGCAGATTTCAATAAAGCGTTTTGAGCCAGCAACCGCCTCACTCGGAGTATAATCAATTATGGACATAGCGCGCGGCCTCCCTGCCGGCGATCCGCCCGAAGACAGATCCAATGGTCATTCCAATGCCCGCCAGATAGCCTTTCCCCAAAATATTGCCCGCCATGACTTCGCCTGCTGCAAACAAGTTGGCTGAAGGCTTCCCATCCGCCATTTGAATGCGGGCAAGCTCATCAACCTTCACACCCAGATAAGTAAAAGTAATGCCTGGGCGCAGCGGATAAGCGAGATATGGAGGCGTATCAATCGTCCGCGCCCAATGTGATTTGGGAGGGCTCATGCCTTCCGTTTTACAATCATCGATACAGGGCTGGGGATGTCAAAAGCTGATTTGGATAAATTATTTACTCCTTTTTTTTCAAATAATAATAATGAGCATAATAAAAATGGAACTGGGCTCGGCTTGACTATTGTGAAGGA
>CAIVAX010000158.1 GCA_903903935.1 uncultured Hyphomicrobiales bacterium
GGGCTTTGCTGACATGCAAACGGGCAAACGCATCGTGCTGGGCGGAACATATTTTTCTGCCGAGAACATTATCGATTATGCAAGCCGTTTCGATCCGCAGCCTTTTCATGTCGATTTAGACGCTGCGGCAACAGGGCCTTTTGGCGCACTCGCCGCATCAGGCTGGCACACAGCTGCTGCATGGATGCGCTGCTTTGTGGATGCGAAAGAACGAAGCGGCGTGATCGCGCAATCGGGCCCCTCACCGGGGTTTTCAAACTTGCGCTGGCTGAAGCCTGTCTATGCGGGCGACACAGTCACTTACGACACAAGCGTCATCGAAAAACGCGTCACCTCGCGCCCCGGCTGGGGATTGGTGAAGGCCAAAAACAGCGGCATTAACCAGCATGGTGCTGCGGTCTTTGAATTCGAGAGTGTTAGCTTTTGGAAAACTTAGCCGTCATTGCGAGGAGGCCATAGGCCGACGCGCCAATCCATAGCACCAGCCATGAAAGATAAGCGCTATGGACTGCTTCGTCACTGCGTTTCTCGCAATGACGAGGCGAGGGCTAATGCCCCTCAAACTTCACCAGCGCGCGCACAGGAACACCGAGTGCCTCAATCTTCTTGGTGCCGCCCAGCTCCGGCAGATCAATTACAAAACAGGCGGCCACAACCTCCGCGCCCATTTGCTGCAACAATTTCACCGCTCCCTCTGCTGTGCCACCTGTCGCAATGAGATCATCAACCAAAATCACACGCTCGCCCTTCGCAATGGCATCGATGTGCATTTCCATTTCATCCACGCCATATTCGAGGGAATAGGCAACCGACACTGTTGTGAACGGCAACTTGCCCTTCTTGCGGATCGGCACAAAGCCGGCTGACAGCTGGTGCGCGACAGCGCCACCTAAAATAAAGCCGCGCGCCTCCATACCCGCGACCTTATCCACTTTGGTGCCAGCCCAAGGCTGCACCAATTCATCCACAGCGCGACGAAAGGCGCGCGGATTGCCCAGCAATGTCGTGATGTCACGAAACATAATACCTGGCTTGGGATAATCGGGAATTGTGCGGATGGACGCACGCAAATCGTTTTCGATTGTCATTTTTTGTCCTTCAACGCGCATTGACGCGCGCCATGATGGCATCGATCTTATTGAGAAGATCTGGATCGCGCATCGCTGGCGCTGTCATGATGGCATTGTCGAGCGCGCGATCTGAACCGACAGGGCAGGCCTGATGCTCTTTGGGAAAATCGGAAATGAGCCGCGCTAAAAGCTTTGCGGCTTTTGCCGCATTGTCATGCACAACCTTGATGACGGCCGCGACATCCACTTCATCATGATGAGGGTGCCAGCAATCAAAATCCGTGACCATGGCGACCGTCGCATAGGAGATTTCAGCCTCGCGCGCGAGCTTGGCTTCGGGCATGGCGGTCATGCCAATGACGTCGCAGCCCATGGCCTTGTAGGCAAGCGATTCTGCTAGGGAGGAAAATTGCGGACCCTCCATGCACACATAAGTCCCGCCGCGCACGACCTCTATTCCATCGGCATTTGCAGCGGCCGCAATGCAATCCTGCAACTTGGGCGCAACAGGGTGAGCCATGGAGACATGAGCCACACAGCCATTGCCGAAGAAGGACGATGCACGACCTACAGTGCGATCCATAAATTGATCGACCAGAACGAATGTGCCCGGCGACAGATTTTCCCGGAAAGAGCCACAGGCCGAAACTGAGACAAGATCGGTGACGCCAACCCGCTTCAGCGCGTCAATATTTGCCCGATAATTGATGCCCGATGGCGACAGGCGGTGCCCGCGTCCGTGACGGGGTAGAAACACAGCCGCGGTCCCGCCAATCCGGCCAAAGCGCA
>CAIVAX010000159.1 GCA_903903935.1 uncultured Hyphomicrobiales bacterium
GCTGGGGATCGGCAAGTGCCAATCAAGACTCTTCGTTCAATCTGGCCGGTGTACAATCGGCCGCCATTGATCATCTGATCGATGCAATTGTGAGCGCCAAAGATCGCGATGAGTTTGTCACCAGTGTGCGGGCTTATGATCGCCTGCTGCGCTCGGGCTTTTACATTATCCCGCTCTATCACGCCGCTGAGCAATGGATTGCCTATAATGCCCGTTTGCAGCATTCCGCAAGCCTGCCGCATTATGCTAACCCTCTCTTCAGCCTTACCCTCGACAGCTGGTGGATGAAAACGCCATGAATGCTCTTCCACTCCAATCCCCGGCCCTGTCCGGCTTTGATCTTGATAGTTTGACTTTGGGCGCGGCGCGGCTGAGGCCACAAGCCCTCGCCCTGCATGATCTTACAGATCAGACTGATCAGAGATTTACCTTTTCTGAGCTCAATCATCATGTCGATAGTCTGGCTTGGCAATGGAGCATGTTGGGCCTGCCAGCAGGCGCACGCGTGCTGATTTCGATGCGCTCCAGCAGCTTGTCAATCATTGGCCTGTTAGGTGCGTTGCGCGCTGGACTTGATGTGGTCTTAGCGCCCCTGCATACCAATGCGGGTGCCTTGGCCGCGCTGGCACGCAAGACCGGTGCGCTGGCGCTGGCAAGTGAACCCAATCATGATCGGCTCAATCTGATCGAGACTTTATTTGCAGCTGCCGCGCTCGCTTCAGATGTGAAGCTGGTGTGCTCTTTGGGCGCTGAGTTGATTGATGATGCGGTCTGTCTCGACCCATGGTTAGCGCGTGAGGACACTGGCACGCCCCTCACACCCTATGGGAGCCAAAGACCGCAAATTCTCACCCAAGATCGCAATGGCAATATCCATGCGCATGATCAGGCGCATTTGATCGCCGCCGCGCTTGATCTGGCCACACGTGGCAAAATTTCAGGTCACGAGCCTGTGCTGTCCTGCCTCTTGCCTGCCAGTTTTGCTGGCCTTGTTGCCGGACCCATTCTGAGCCTGTTGACGGGCGCGCCCTTAATGCTGATCCCCTCTTTCAGCACAGATGTGTTTGCCCGCGCTTTTGATGGGGGTGAGCGCCTCCATCTGATCGTACCGTCTGCGGCGACATTGATGATGGTGGAGGCGGGTGTGATCGATACATCGCGGCTGATCAGCTTTATGCCAGTGACCAGCGTGACTGACATAGAGGATGATGCAGAGTTGAGCGCGCCCATTTTAGCCCGCCATGCGCGCTTGCCAGTGGTCACTGATCTTTTTGCCATCAATGACCGAGCTTTGATTGCTGAACCACGCGGCCGCGATGGGCAGGCCAAACAACCGGCCGAAAGTCCACATTTTCTCCCCCTCGATAGTCAATCCATTTTAGCTGTCACGCGCTCCGAGACTGGCCAGATTGAGGGGCTAGCTGTCACACCGCAAGGATCATTCATCCGATGACACAGAAGCATGAGATTTTTATTGATGTGGTCTCGGATGTCGTCTGTCCTTGGTGCTTTATTGGAGCCCATCGTTTGCAACAAGCGCTGAGCCAGTGCGCTGATATTCAAACCCATGTGCGTTGGCGCCCGTTTCAGCTTGATCCCAGCCTTCCCGCTGACGGGCTCGACCGCGCCACTTATATGGCCAGCAAATTTGGGCCTGAGCGCATTGCTGAAATTCATTCGCATTTGGAGCAGATCGGCGCTGAGCTTGGTATTGCATTTGCCTTTGACAAGATCAGCCTTTCACCCAATACGCTCAATGCGCATCGCTTGATCCGTTGGGCCTATGCGCAAGGCACACAGAGCGCTGTTGTGGCAGATTTGTTCAAAGCCTATTTTGTTGAGGGCAGCGATATTGGCGATAGCCAGGTACTGGCTGACATTGCTGCGCGCCATGGCTTGGATGGCGAGATTGTGAGTGACTGGCTTGCTGATGATCATGATCGCGCTGCCATTGAGCATGAAGTTCAATCGGCGCAGCGCATGGGCATTCAAGGCGTGCCCTTTTTTATCATTGATGGCAAATATGGCCTGTCGGGCGCCCAGCCAGCAGAACAAATTGTTCAAACTTTACGCACGGCTCTCGAGGCGCAAAACGCAGGCTGAAAAAATCAGCCTGCTTTCTTTTTGCCCTTTTCTGCAATTTCGACCAGCGTGCGCAGGATCAAGCGTGTGCCCTCCAATCGCTCATCGGTCGACTCAAAGTCGCGGATGAAGACGATCTTCATATCCAGCCGCACTTTGGCGTCTGATCTTTGCTCGGCAATATA
>CAIVAX010000160.1 GCA_903903935.1 uncultured Hyphomicrobiales bacterium
ATCATCATCAACCAAAATTTCAAGCGCTTTGGCCGAGCCCGTTTCAACATCCAAGGGACGCAAGCGCAGCGCAAGGCGCACATTGCCCTGCTTGGGCGAGAAGGAGCGGGCATTGTCGATCAGATTGGTGATGACCTGACCAAGGCGTGAATCATGACCCAGCACAAAATAGCTTTTGAGGGGGCGCTGCAGATCACCAGCCACATCAAAATGAATCACAATACCATCTTCGCGAGCAATTTGATTGGCGGCATCCACAACGGTTTTGAGCAAGCGCTCCATATCAACAGGCTCGGCATCCGCACGCGCCAATTCTGCATCCAGACGTGAAGCATCCGAAATATCGCTGATCAGCCGATCCAGACGTTTGACATCATGCTGGATGACATCCAGCAGACGTTGCCGCTTGTCGTCAGCCTGCACGCGGGGAAGGATTTCAACTGCACTGCGCAAAGAGGTTAGCGGATTTTTCAGCTCATGCGCCACATCGGCAGCAAAACTCTCAATCGCATCCATGCGTCGATACAGCGCCTGCGTCATTTCACGCAACGCCCCCGACAATTCCCCGATTTCATCAGCGCGGCCAGAAAAATCGGGAATCTCTTGGCGCGCTTTAATGCCTCGGCGCACGCGCTCGGCGGCGGCAGCAAGACGGCGCACCGGCTCAGCAATCGTATTGGCCAAAAGCAAAGAGAGAAACAGCATAATGCCAGCAAAAATGACAAACAGCCGTATGATCGCCCAGCGTTCAGAGGCAATGATGGCATCAATATCCCCGCCCTGGGTCGAGAGCAAAAGCGCGCCGCGCACCACGCGAAATTTCTGCACTGGCACTGAGACAGAAATGATCGTCTCGCCACGCACGTTCAACATCACATTGGTCTGCGTAAGGCCAGTTAAAGCGCTTTGAACTTCAGGATAGGCCCGCCCATTGCCCGTGCCCGCCTCATCAAATTGCGGCAGGTTTGAAGCCAGTTTCAAGCGCACAAAGGTCCAGATCCGCTCTAAAAAAGTTGGCGCTGTCTCCTCGCTCTGTTGCGGCAGGTCAAAGCGCAGAATGCTCGAGCGCTGCGATAAAGCCCGTGTATCCAGCAGCAAATAGCCATCGCGATCATAAACCCGCGCTCGGGTCTTGGTGGGTGAGACAAGTCGGCGCAACACAGGACCAATCAATTCAGGATTGATCGAAAACTCCAAAGAAGGCGTTGCCTCATTACCAAGGCCATAAGTTTGGCCAGGCGCCAATTGTAAAAGCTTGTCAGGATCAATCGTAATGCCATCCGTTTCGACGCTGGCGGATCCGGCAATGGCAGCAGCAATGATCTCGCCTTGCGTTTGCAAACTTTGCATGCGCGCATCAATCAAACCGGCGCGAAATTGATTGAGATAGAGAAAGCCAATCAGCAGAGCGAGCAATCCGCCAAGATTAAGCACAACAATGCGCCGCGTCAGCGAAGAGGACGCGCGCAGCACAATCGAGCGTGAGAGCCCGCGCGCCTTCACAGCCCATCGACTGCGCCAGCCATGAAGAGCTGACTTCCCCCCTGAGGGAGGCTGTCTATCACTTGCATGCACGCTCATCAGGAGAGATCCGCCAGATGATGGAACAGGGCACGAGCACCCGCTTTCAAGCTTCTTTGAACCTGTAGCCTACACCATAGAGCGTCTCAATCATGTCAAAATCGTCATCGACCATTTTGAATTTCTTGCGCAGCCGCTTGATATGGCTATCGATGGTGCGATCATCGACATAGACCTGATCATCATAGGCCGCATCCATCAGCGCATTGCGGCTCTTCACAACGCCGGGGCGAACCGCCAAAGTCTGCAGGATCAAAAACTCCGTCACGGTCAGGCTGACAGGTTCATTCTTCCAAGTGCAGGCATGACGCTCGGGATCCATACGCAGATGACCCCGCTCGAGCTGTTTGGCATCGGCCTCCTTTTGCGCGGCCGGATCTTTGGGCGCAATGCGGCGCAAAATGGCTTTGACACGTTCCACCAGCAAGCGTTGCGAAAAGGGCTTGTGAATGAAATCATCGGCGCCCATTTTAAGGCCGAACAATTCATCAATCTCTTCATCTTTAGAGGTGAGGAAGATCACCGGCAGATCGGATTTTTGACGCAGCCGGCGCAGCAATTCCATGCCATCCATGCGCGGCATTTTAATATCGAAAATAGCTAGATCCGGCGGATGCGTGCGCAAGCCCTCGAGCGCAGCCACACCATCAGTATAAGTCTCAACTTTATATCCTTCACCCTCAAGTGCCATAGACACTGAGGTCAAAATGTTGCGGTCGTCATCCACTAAGGCAATTGTCGGCATCTCAGTTCCATTCCCACCAGCTTGCCCATCAGCGTGAAGCTTAGGCCCCTAGAATGTGGGTCCTGCCTGATGAATGAGCCATGAATGAGGCCAAAGTGTCAGGCCCCTGTGAATCTTAGATGGGTGAGCAAAGTCAAAGTACAAGCAGCGCTTTCCCGCAGCCGAGCCCGGCGGAGTCAAGCTTGGTGACCAAACAAGGCGTGATCACATCTGCGCCAAGAATCTTTTTAGGACGGTCTTTATTTATACTCAAATTGAGTATATGTAGAGAATGTGACAATTGTCGGCTCGTCAGTCCTATCACTGGCGAGGTTTTTTAGATCTCGTTTATGCTCATCTTGAGCATAAGTAAGGGTAAAGCGATGCGCGAACAGGCTTTTTCTGGCGATCCGGCCCTCACCCCGATTGGCGTGCCCCTTGATCCGGAGCGCACAGTCTCGGCGCTCGATCGCTTTGGCGCTGTGCCCATGCCCAATCTGGCCTGGACCCCGGAAGTCGAGCGGGCCACTGCGCATCTCTACGAAAAGGTCAAAGCGATCATTCCCCCCGTGGAATGGCCCTTTCACGCGCCCTATGTAAAAGCGATCAATGATCTGAAAAAACAGCGCAATGCGGTCATTCTGGCACATAATTACCAGACGCCGGAAATCTATCATTGCGTCGCGGATGTCGTCGGCGATTCCCTGCAATTGGCCAAGCTGGCTGCACAATCTGAAGCCGATATCCTTATTCAAGGCGGCGTGCATTTCATGGCCGAGACGGCCAAATTGCTCAATCCGGATAAAACCGTGTTGATCCCCGATTCCCGCGCGGGTTGTTCGCTTGCCCAATCCATCACGGCCGCCGACATTAGATTGCTGCGCCAGCGCTATCCCGGCGTTCCGGTGGTGGCCTATGTCAACACTTCGGCCGAGGTGAAAGCAGAAGTTGATATTTGCTGCACCTCCTCCAATGCCCTCAAAGTGGTCGAGAGTCTGGGCTCGGATCGGGTGATCTTCGTGCCGGATCAATATTTGGCCAAGAATGTGCAGGCCCAAACCAAGGTCAAGATCATCGCTTGGCAGGGAGCCTGCGAGGTGCATGAGCGCTTCACCGCCGAGGATCTGCTGCGCTATCGGGCAGATGATCCTTCTATCCAGATTATTGCCCATCCCGAATGCCCACCTGAGGTGATTGCGGTGAGCGATTTTGCCGGCTCGACAGCCGCTATGATTGATTTTGTTAAAACCAAGCGCCCCAAAAGGGTTCTGCTGGTGACCGAATGTTCCATGGCCGACAATGTGGCCAGCGAGACCACCGGCACCGAATTCGTCCGCCCCTGCAATCTGTGCCCGCATATGAAGCGGATCACTCTGCCCAAAATCCTGGATTCTCTGGTCTATCTGAAAGATGTCGTGACCATTGATCCGGCCTTGGCCGCCCGCGCGCGCCGCTCGGTGCAACGCATGATCGATCTGGGCTGAGCTGAAGGCCTGAGCGACTGGCTCACCAAGCTGAGGATGCCAAACTCCCCCTGAGGCGGGAGTGCATCCTTATGAGGACTCTGGTTGCAGAACTTGGCTTGCAGGACGCCCATAAAACGGCCATGGTCCCAGTCGAGAGTGACTCGGGTATCTTTCAAGAATCCCAGCCTAATAGTAGCCGCGTCGTGCAGTTGAGCCCAACACAGCCCAATTCAAGAAAGTTGAACACTTGCCGATCGATCCCATGACCCGCCGGACTTCTCCCTCGCCGATTGCCAAAAGCGCGTCTCGCACTTTAGCCCTGAGACTGGCACTTGGCTTAGGCGCACTGAGCCTAGCCCTTCCTCTGCAAGCCAATGGGGCGACCGATCCGCGCAAGCCGCAAGCAAATCCTTTTGCTTTATCGCGCAGCCTATCGGGCAATTATCTGGCCGCTTTATCGGCTACGTCTCAACGCGATGCCGCTGCTGCCAGTGTTTATTTCAAAGAAGTGCTGCGCCGCGATCCGCGCAATCTTGAACTGCTGGAGCGCACCTTCCTTGCCGCCCTCACCTCGGGCGATATGCAAGATGCGTTCTCCTATGCTGACCAATTGCTGAAACGCGACAAAGCCAATGGTCTGGCGCATCTCGCGCTTGGTATTAAAGCGATGAAGGCCAATCAATTTGGTCAAGCCCGCAATGAGCTCAGCAAATCAGGCAATAATCGCCAGCGTGACCTCACCGCTGTTTTGCTCAACGCTTGGACCTTGGTGGGTTCAAATGAACCCAAGCGCGCCCTTGAAACCTTAGATAGGTTGAAAGATGAGCGCTTTGCCGGATTTCGTGATTACCACTCTGCGCTGATTGCCGATGTTGCAAAAATAGCTCCAGAGGCAGAGCGCAGAATGAAATCTGCCTATGAGTCGGAAAAGAATACCTTGCGGGTTGTTGATGCCTATGGCCGCTTTCTCTCGCGGCGTGGCAAAAACGCTGAGGCGCGCAGTGTTTATGAGGCCTTTGACCCCAACCTCTCGCGTCATCCCCTTGTCACGGCCGCTTTGGACGAGCTGACTGCAGGCAAGACCCTTGCAGCGCCGATCAAAACTGCGGTGCAGGGCGCTGCGGAAGTTCTCTATGGACTGGGCTCGACAGGTTCCGGCCAAGGCGATGAATTAGCGGCAATGATCTATTTGCAAATGTCGCTGTTCTTGGATCCTGAAAATCCCCTCGCGATCATTTCTTTGGCTGGCCTTTATGAGAACATTAAACAGGGCGAAGCTGCCATTGCGCTCTATCGCTCCATGCCTGAGACATCACCGCTGCGCGCCAATGCTGATGTGCAGATTGGACTTGTTCTGGACTCCTTGGGAAAATCAGATGAAGCCATCAAACATCTGACCGCCATCAGCACAGCGCGCCCGCAAGACATTGATGCGCTCAATGCGCTAGGCAATATTCAACGCGCACGTAAGGAATTTGCCGAGGCGGTGACAACCTATTCGAAGATCATCGCCAGCTCACCCAGCAATGATCGCGCACTCTGGCCGGTCTATTATTTCCGCGCCATTTCTTATGAACGCCAGAAAATATGGCCAAAGGCCGAGGCTGATTTCCTCAAAGCGCTGGAACTTTATCCCAACCAACCGCTCGTGCTCAATTATCTGGGCTATTCCTGGGCTGATCAGGGCGTCAATTTGGACGACGCCTTTCGCATGCTGCAAAAGGCCGTCGAATTGCGCCCCAATGATGGCTATATTGTCGATAGTCTCGGCTGGGCCCATTATCGCTTTGGTCGCTATGAAGAAGCCACCAAGGACATTGAAAAGGCCGTGCAGCTCAAGCCCGCCGATCCAACCATCAATGATCACTTAGGTGATATTTATTGGAAGACCGACCGCAAGCTGGAAGCGCAGTTTCAATGGAACCATGCGCGCGATTTGGGCCCCGAGCCTGAGGATCTGCCCAAAATTCTGGAAAAGATTGAACGCGGCCTGAGCGAAGACAAAAAAGAAACAGCCGCTCCAGCATCTATGCCAGCAGAGACGCCTGCAAAGAATGGCGGCTTGTAAGCCCATTATGGCTGCGCCAACTCAAGCAGCGATGACGAGGGCGCTCCATATGCGAGCGCCTGCCAAAATCAATCTTTCTTTGCATGTTCTGGGCCGCCGCGCCGATGGCTATCATGATCTAGAAAGCCTTGTTGCCTTTGCCGGCTGCTGTGATCTGATTGCCTTCACAGCGCAAGATCAGCTGGAACTGACGCAAGAGGGTCCGCAGGCAGATCAAGCCGGACCCATTGCCGATAATCTCATAGTGCGGGCGGCCACAAATCTCTTGATGCAGAAGCCCCATCTGCAAATTGGCGCGTTTCATCTCACCAAACGCCTGCCTGTTGGTGCAGGCATAGGCGGGGGATCTTCCGATGCCGCAGCTGCCTTGCGTCTGCTCGCCAAAGCCAATGGATTGGCCTTAGAGGATCAGCGTCTGTTTAACGCGGCCAAATCCACAGGCGCCGATGTGCCTGTCTGTTTGGATCCGCAGGCCCGCATGATGCGCGGCACGGGCGATCAACTCTCACAGCCCATAAAGCTGCCCTTGCTCTTTGCTGTGCTGGTCAATCCGGCTGTACATATTGATACGGGATCAATCTTCAAACGCATGGGGCTGGCGCCTGGCCAACGACCGGAGCGCGCCGCTCATCCCCTGATCGAAGATAATCTCACCTTTGATCAGCTGATCGCGCTGCTCAAAAAAACCAGCAATGATCTAGAAGATGCCGCCAGTCTTGCAGCGCCCGTCATTCCGCATATTCTCAATGTGCTGATGGCCGCGCCCGGCTGCCGATTGGCGCGCATATCAGGTTCAGGCTCAACCTGCTTTGCGCTCTTTGCCAAAAGAAGAGACGCTCTGCGCGCCGCGCGTGTGTTGCGCCGCGATCATCCCAATTGGTGGACGCAAGCCACTCTTCTGCGCTGAACCAAAGCGCTGCGCTGATCGCGCCACAACTCAATGGGCGCGATTGACGCAAAAATCGACAACACTGCCCAGCGCTTTTTTCCAAGGTGAGGCTGGGAACAATTCGAGCGCATCGCGCGCCATAGCGCCATAATGGCGCGCCCGCTCCACTGTATCTTCAAGCGCGCGATGGCGGCGCATAATCGCTTGCGCTTCTTCCAGATCGCCCTCGTTAATCTCGCCGCGCTCAAGTGTGCGCTTGAGAAACGCGCGCTCGGTTGCACTGCCCCGCCGGAAGGACAGCACAACAGGCAAAGTGATTTTGCCTTCGCGGAAATCATCGCCGACATTTTTGCCCAGCTTTGCAGACGTACCACCATAATCCAGCGCATCATCGATAAGCTGAAAGGCAACACCCAGATTCATGCCATAGGAGCGACAAGCCGCCGCCTCGCCCTTGCTGCGATTGGCGAGTACCGGGCCCACTTCACAGGCGGCCGCAAACAAAGCCGCGGTCTTGGAGCGGATCACGGCCAGATAGGCATCTTCCGTCGTCTCTGTGTCCTTGGCGGCGGACAATTGCATCACTTCGCCTTCGGCAATCACAGCAGCTGCAGTGGAGAGAATATCGAGACAGGTGAGCGAGCCCACTTCAACCATCATTTTGAAAGCCTGGCCGAGCAGAAAATCGCCAACCAAAACGCTCGCTTCATTGCCCCACACCATACGCGCCGCCAGCTTGCCGCGCCGCATGTCGGACTGATCAACAACATCATCATGCAGCAAAGTGGCGGTGTGCATAAATTCGACTGAGGCCGCTAGTTTAAGATGACCGTCGCCCTCATAACCGCACAGGCCAGCTGTGGCCAAAGTGAGCATGGGCCGCAAACGCTTGCCACCTGAAGAGATCAGATGATTGGCGACCTCCGGGATCATCGTCACTTCTGAGCCTGTGCGCGACAATATGGTGGCATTCACCCGTTCCATATCGCTGGCAACCAATGCGACCAGATCCTCAATCCCCGGCTCTCGGGGCCGCTCCTCCAACGAAACGACAACACCCACGATCACATCCTCGTCGATTAACCGCCTATATGCGCCAAAGTCTTCATTCAGCTTCACTCTTGGCATGCTTGGCGCTGGCTTGCAATGCGCCCTCTTGTCTTGCGCAAAGGGGCATTTGGCCTGTGCAAATGTCACGGCTTGATTTAAACCGGACTGCAGAGGGATGGCAGGTCCAAGGCCAATCGATAAAGCCAAAGGAGATGCGTGTGTCTGAGGCCTTAGGCGAGATTGTCACGGATCAGCTGTTGAACTCCCGTCTGACCCTGCGCCAGCCTGCCAAGGGCCATAAAGCGGGGACGGATGCGCTCTTGCTGGCGGCCGCCACACCACGCGGCGCCCATCATCTCTTGGATGCAGGTGCGGGTGTGGGCACCATCGGCCTCATTCTGGCGCAGCTTGATCCCAGCCCCCAGATCACTTTGGTTGAGCGTGATGAAGATCTCGCCAAGCTCGCCGCAGAAAATATGAGCCTCAATCACTGTGAGCATCGCATGCAGGTGTGTGCCCTTGATCTGCTCAAGCCGCAGATGAGGCGCCAAGCGGGCCTCACCCAAAATCAATTTGATCTGATTGTATGTAACCCGCCCTTTTATGCGCAAGCGAGCCATCGCGCTTCGCCCAATCCTCAGCGCGCCTTCTCGCATATGATGCCTGAAGATGAAGAGGGGTCATTGCTCGCCCCTTGGCTGCGCGCCTTTGCCGATCTGCTCCAACCCTCGGGCCGCTTTGTGATGATTCATCGCCCTGAAATCATCGGCGATCTGATCACGCACTGTCAGGGGCGCTTTGGCGCACTCACAATTCGCCCCATTCATCCGCGCGCAGAGGAGTCCGCGCATCGCATTGTGATTCAGGCGACCAAAGGCAGCAAAGCCCCCTTGCGCTTATTGCCAGCACTGATCCTGCATGACAGCAAAGGGCACTTTACGCCTCTGGCGCAGGCCATTCACAAAGGTGAGGGTGTCTTGAACTGGTAGCCAAACAAATACGCCTTGATCTTTGGAGAAGCCAAAGATCAAGGCGGCTATCTTAAATGCGCAAATCTGAGCGCATTGCTCAGCGCGGCAGAACAGTGGACCCCATCAGGAACTGATCGACAGAGGCGGCGCATTGACGTCCTTCGCGGATCGCCCAGACAACAAGAGATTGACCGCGCCGCATATCGCCACAGGCAAAAATCTTCTCTTGCGAGGATTTATACGAGAGCGTATCGGCCGCAACATTGCCGCGCGCATCAAGCTTAGCGCCGGTTTGCGCGACCAATCCCTCCTGCATGGGCGAGACAAAACCCATAGCCAGCAGAACAAGATCAGCCTTGAGATCAAATTCAGTGCCGGGAATGGGCTGGAATTTGTCATCAACCTTGGTGACGCGCAGGTGTTTCAAGACGCCATTCTGGCCTTGAAATTTAACCGTATTGACAGCGAAATCGCGCTCGGCGCCTTCTTCATGGCTGGACGATGTGCGCAGCTTCAATGGCCAATCAGGCCAGACCATCAGCTTGTTTTCCTTCTCCGGCGGACGCGGCATGATTTCAAGCTGCGTCACCGACAAAGCACCCTGACGCACCGATGTGCCGATACAATCAGAACCCGTATCACCACCACCAATGACAACCACATGCTTGCCAGAGGCCAAAATGGGCTCAGGCGCGTGCAAGGGCTCATGGCCAACGCGGCGATTTTGTTGCGGAAGAAAATCCATCGCGAAATGAATGCCCACCAGATCACGGCCTGGAATGGGCAGATCGCGTGGCTTTTCAGCGCCGCCCGCCAACACCACAGCGTCAAATTCTGCTTTCAATTGATCGACGCTGACATCCTGACCAACATTCACATCACAGCGGAAGATAATGCCCTCTTCGCGCATTTGCGTGACACGCTGGTCAATATAACGCTTTTCCATCTTGAAATCAGGAATGCCATAGCGCAGCAAACCGCCAGGCTTGGAGTTCTTTTCAAACACCACAACCTCATGGCCCACACGGGCCAATTGCTGGGCGCAGGCCAGCCCCGCAGGGCCTGAACCAATTACCGCAATGCGCTTGCCTGTTTTATGGGACGCGACTTCAGGCTTGATCCAGCCTTCGGCCCAGCCACGATCCACAATAGCGCATTCAATCGACTTAATCGTGACCGGCTGATCCTGCAAATTGAGTGTGCAAGACGCCTCGCAAGGCGCGGGACACACACGGCCGGTGAATTCAGGAAAATTATTGGTTGAATGGAGATTGCGCAAAGCCTCCTGCCATTCGCCCTGATAGACAAGATCATTCCAATCCGGGATCTGATTGTTCACCGGGCAGCCATTGTGGCAATAGGGAATGCCACAATTCATGCAGCGTGAGGCCTGATCTTTTGTTGCTGCCTCCGAGAGAGGAAGCGTGAACTCACGATAATGCCGAATGCGATCGGATGCGGGAGCATATTTACGATCAGCACGGTCGATTTCGAGAAAACCTGTCACCTTGCCCATGGATTACTCTCCTGCTGCCAGTTGTTCACCCTGCCGAGCCTGCAATTCGGCCAGAGCCCGACGATATTCGACCGGCATCACTTTTCTAAATTTGCTCTTAAACTGATCCCAATTTTCAAGGATCTGCTTGGCGCGCGCCGAGCCCGTATAACGGGCATGGTTGGCGATGAGTTGATGCAGACGCTCCGCATCAAAGCGGGTCATATCGCGCATCACATCCACACGGCCATGCGCGTTGAGATCACCACCCTGATGCATGAGACGCTGGTTCATATCCTCTTCGCCAGCCACAGGCTCAAGATCAACCATGGCCAAATTGCAGCGTTGCGAGAAGGTACCATCCTCATCGAGCACATAAGCAATGCCGCCCGACATGCCCGCAGCAAAATTGCGACCTGTCTGACCAATCACAACCACAATACCGCCGGTCATATATTCGCAGCCATGATCACCGGTGCCTTCGACAACTGCGATCGCACCCGAATTGCGCACGGCAAAGCGCTCACCCGCCACACCGGCAAAATAGCTCTCACCGGCAATCGCGCCATAAAGAACCGTATTACCAACGATGATGGATTCATGCGGCACGATTTGCGTCGCCTCTTTGGCCGGATAGATCACAATGCGACCACCGGACAGGCCCTTGCCGACATAATCATTCGACTGGCCTTCAAGCTCCAAAGTGACACCGCGCGCCAGCCAAGCGCCAAAACTTTGCCCGGCTGTGCCTTTGAGCTTCACATGGATCGTGTCATCCTCAAGTCCAGCATGGCCATAGCGTTTGGCCACTTCGCCCGACAGCATGGCGCCGGTGGTGCGATTGACCGTCTTGATCGTTGCCTCAATGCGCACCGACTTACCGCTCTCCAGAGCCTGCTGGGATTGGGCAATTAATTGGCGATCGAGAACGTGATCAAGATTATGGTCCTGCATTTGCGTATGATAAATGCCGATGGCCTGATCAACTTGCGGCTTGTGGAACATTTTGCTGAAATCAAGCCCCCTTGCCTTCCAATGCTCAACGACCTTGGCGCGATCAAGCATTTGCATCTGACCGACCATTTCATTGAAGGTCCGATAGCCAAGTTCAGCCATGAGCTCGCGCACTTCTTCAGCAACGAAGAAGAAGAAATTGATCACATGCTCGGGCTGGCCAACAAAGCGCTTGCGCAGCACGGGATCTTGCGTCGCAACGCCCACCGGGCAGGTGTTGAGATGGCATTTGCGCATCATGATACAGCCAGCCGCAATCAGCGGGGCTGTGGCAAAACCAAATTCATCCGCGCCCAGCAAAGCCCCCACCACGACATCACGGCCGGTGCGCAAGCCACCATCGACCTGCACAGCAATGCGCGAGCGCAGATTGTTCAGGGTCAAGGTCTGATGCGTTTCGGCCAGACCAATTTCCCATGGGCTGCCGGCATGTTTGATCGAAGTCAGCGGCGAGGCACCTGTGCCGCCTTCAAAGCCAGAAATGGTCACATGATCGGCGCGACCTTTCGACACACCCGCAGCCACAGTGCCCACACCAATTTCGGACACCAGCTTGACTGAAACCTTCGCGGCCGGATTGACGTTTTTGAGATCGTAAATCAGCTGCGCCAGATCTTCGATGGAATAGATATCGTGATGCGGCGGCGGTGAGATCAGACCCACGCCCTGTGTCGAATGACGCACTTTGGCAATCACGGCATCAACCTTATGGCCGGGCAATTGACCGCCCTCACCAGGCTTAGCGCCTTGCGCCATTTTGATCTGCATCATATCCGAATTAACGAGATATTCGGTTGTCACACCAAAGCGGCCCGACGCGACCTGCTTGATGGCAGAGCGCATGGAATCGCCATTGGCCATGGGCTTGAAGCGATCCGCCTCTTCGCCGCCCTCACCCGTATTCGACTTGCCGCCAATGCGGTTCATCGCAATCGCGAGTGTCGTATGGGCTTCACGCGAGATCGAGCCAAAGGACATAGCGCCGGTGGCAAAGCGCTTGACGATATCAACGGCCGACTCGACCTCTGACACAGGCACGCTTTTACGACCATCTTCCTCAGCGCTCTTAATGCGAAACAGGCCGCGAATGGTCAGGAATTTCTCATCCTGCTCATTGAGCAATTTGGCATAGGCGAGATATTGCTCCTGCGCATTGCCGCGCACAGCATGCTGCAGCAACGACACCGATTGCGCCGACCAAGCATGAGCCTCGCCGCGTATGCGATAGGCATATTCACCACCCACGCCCAGCATGGTGCGATAGACAGGTGCATCACCAAAGGCATCGCGGTGACGCTGCACGGTCTCTTGCGAGACTTCCTCAAGGCCAACACCGCCAATGCGCGAGGCTGTGCCCGTGAAATATTTCGCAACGAAAGCATCCCCAAGGCCGATGGCATCGAAGATCTGCGCACCACAATAGGATTGATAGGTCGAAATGCCCATTTTCGACATGACCTTCAACAAGCCCTTATCAACCGCCTTGATAAAGCGCTTTTCCGCCTCATGCGCATCAACGCCTTGCGGGAAATCCTTTTCCATCGAGGCCAATGTTTCAAAGGCGAGATAGGGGTTGATCGCCTCAGCGCCATAACCAGCCAGACACGCAAAGTGATGCACTTCGCGCGCCTCGCCCGTCTCCACCACAAGACCCACAGAGGTGCGCAGACCTTTGCGAATGAGGTGATGATGCACAGCCGCTGTCGCCAACAAGGCCGGGATCGGAATGCGATCCGGCCCCACAAGGCGATCGGACAGTATGATAATATTGAAGCCGCCCTTTACCGCCTGTTCAGCGCGATCACACAGCCGGTCCAGCATAGCGCCCATTTCTGGAGCACCCTTTTCGGAGGGATAGGTCATATCCAACGTCTTGGTGTCGAAGGTCTCTTCAAAATGACCAATATTGCGGATCTTTTCGAGATCCTCATTGGTCAAAATAGGCTGGCGCACTTCCAGCCGCTTGCGCTTGGAATTGCCCTCAAGGTCAAAAATATTCGGCCTCGGTCCGATGAATGAAACAAGGCTCATCACCAATTGCTCACGGATCGGATCAATCGGCGGATTGGTGACCTGCGCAAAATTCTGCTTGAAGTAAGTATAGAGCAGCTTCGATTGGTTCGACATCGCCGAAATCGGCGTATCGGTTCCCATCGAGCCAACTGCCTCTTCCCCCGTCAA
>CAIVAX010000161.1 GCA_903903935.1 uncultured Hyphomicrobiales bacterium
AAGGCTGAGGCGACTATACTGCTTCTGTTTCATGCGGAGCCCATATTAGCCCCGTTGCGATAGATTCCTGATACCGCCTTTAAAAAAAATACTTTGTTCAAATAATTTTCGATCGAATTTTCAAGCCATAAAAAAAGATCGATATCGAAAAGAAAAAATAATCATAAAGAGGTGGCTCTGGAAACCTGAACAGGTTGGTTAAGTGGACTTTCCGCGCAACCTCAGCATGATGCTGCCCGCGAAGAGGGTGTCTGCGGCGCCTGCGAAACCGGTGTTCTGTCGGGCACGCCTGATCACAGAGATTCGATCCTCACCGAATCCGAGCGTCAGGCCAGCAAGACCATGATGGTGTGCTGCTCGGGCAGCAAAAGCGATCGGCTGGTTCTGGATTTGTAATAGCAGAAGACGCGGGGTGAGTGCCCCGCGCTTAATCCTCGACGAACGCCACTTCGCGCGTTTTTCTAAATTGCGGCAGCACAATCAACGCAACGACAATCAATGCCAGAATGAGCAAAGTTGCGGAAATGGGCCGAGAGAAGAAAATCATCGGATCGCCGCGCGAGAGCACCATGGAGCGGCGCAGATTCTCTTCCATTAACGGGCCAAGAATGAAGCCCAGAATGAGCGGTGCAGGCTCGCAATCCAGCCGCAAGAGCAGATAGCCAAAGCCAGTGAAGACCGCGGTAAGCACAATCTGCACAAAGCTGGAGCTGGTGCTGTAAATGCCGATCATACAGAACATGATAATGGCAGGATAAAGCAATCGGTAGGGCACGGACAGCAATTTCACCCATATGCCAATCAGGGGCATATTGATGATGACGAGCATCAGATTGCCAATCCACATGCTAGCGACCATGCCCCAAAAGAGATCTGGGCGTGTTTGCATGACGGCTGAGCCAGGTGCAATGCCTTGAATCATCATCGCGCCCATCATCAAAGCCATAATGGCATTGGAGGGGAGGCCAAGGGTCAGCAGAGGTATGAAAGAGGTCTGCGAGGCTGCATTATTAGCTGATTCAGGGCCAGCGACACCTTCAATCGCGCCTTTGCCAAAGCGGCTTGGATCTTTGGCGACTTTTTTCTCAACTGTGTAGGCTGCAAATGAGGCGAGTACGACCCCGCCACCAGGCACAATGCCTAGGATAGAGCCAAGTAAAGTACCACGAATGACAGCTTTCCAAGAATCCTTGAAATCTTGCAGGCTGGGCCAAAGATCGCGAATGCGTGTGGACATGGCTTGACGCGCGACTTCCGGGCCTTCCAGATTTTTGATGATTTCGACAATGCCAAACAAGCCGATCACCATGGGCAGGAAGTCCATCCCATCCCATAATTCTTCCACACCGAATGTATAGCGCTGGACACCTGTATTCACATCCGTCCCGATCAGACCCAATAATAGGCCGATCAAAATCATCGCAACAGCTTTCACCAAGGAGCCATGCGCCATCACAACGGCGGTGACTAGGCCCAGAACCATAAGAGCAAAATATTCAGGTGAACTGAACTTCTGCGCAAAGGCGGCGAGCGGGGGGCCAAAAGCAGCAATAAAGATTGTGCCAACACAACCTGCAAAGAAAGAGCCGAGCGCAGCTACACCTAAAGCAGCGCCCGCTCGCCCCTGTTTGGCCATTTGGTGGCCATCAATACAGGTGACGACCGAAGAGGCTTCTCCGGGCATATTGACAAGAATAGATGTCGTTGAGCCGCCATATTGGGCACCATAATAAATACCCGCCAGCATGATTAGCGATGTGAGCGGGCCAAGACCATAAGTGGCAGGCAGCAGCATGGCTATGGTTGGAATGGGACCAATGCCGGGGAGCACACCAATAAGAGTGCCCAGCAGGCAGCCGATGAGACAGAAAAACAGATTGTTCAACGTGCCAGCTGCAATAAAGCCGTCGATCAGATTGTTGAGGAAGCCAAGATCCATCTTACTTCCCCCACCAAGCTGGCAATGATTGCCCTAGGCCGTATATGAAAACACATACAGCAAAAATCCCCATTCCAATCGCAAGTGCCAAAGTCTCTTTGACATTGAATTTTGCGCGGCGCGCGAAGGTTGCAATGATGATCATCACAGCAACAGAGAGGGCGAGGCCAATACGCTCGATCAGATAGCCGAAAGCCAGCATTGAGAGAACGATGAAAAAGAGCGGCCGCAATTGCGGCTTATCGAGCTCGGGTCCCTCAAGTGTGAACGATTTTGCTATGGTGAGTAGCCCAACAGCAGCAATCAGGCCGCTCAGCATCATGGGGAAATAACCAGGGCCCATGCGCGAGGCTAAGCCAATGTTCAAATTCCGGCCAAACCAGAATCCACCAAGTCCAATGACGATGAAGAGTAACCCGGCGCCAAAATCGCGCGGGCTTTTCACTTTGATCATTCGCCGTCCCCTCTAGGCGTTCCTCGGATTGACGATTGGCTCTTAAGTCTGGCCTCAGATATGCGGTTGGAGACAATATTTATTTCAATATGTCACACAGGTTTTGAGTATCGTCTGCTCGCCAACCTTGTCAAACTTCGTGCCACGCTTAGTACGTGATCGCAAGCCCACCTCATAATAATATTACAAAGCTCAAGCAAAGGTCTAAAAAAGATTTCGCTTGAGCTGAATGTTCAATATTTATAGATACTATCGATTTTTTCGATATTAGTTTTTTGGAAGCAATAGAGTTCGAATCTCATCTTTGAGTTCTATTGGCGCCTGAGCAAGTTTATCAAGCAGATTCATTGCTAGATCAGCTCCAACTGGACTAATATCAAGTTTGAG
>CAIVAX010000162.1 GCA_903903935.1 uncultured Hyphomicrobiales bacterium
CTGTCGCCACTTCGCTCTGAGCGGTGAAATATTCGACATGCACCTGATGGCTGGGGAAGGATTTGGTGGCCTCTTCAAAGGCGCGCAACATGGGCAGCGGCCCGCAGCAATAAATATGTGCATCCTTGGGGGCTTGCGCGACAATCGCGGCCAGATCGAGATATGTGCCGCCATTCTCTTCGTCAAAATTGAAGTTCACGCAATCATAATAGCTCAGCTCTTCAAGAAAAGCGGCTTCCGAGCGCGAGCGGCAGGAGTAATATAAATGCCAAGGACGCCCGAGTGAGCCCAAGCGCTGGCTCATGCAATAGAGCGGCGTTATGCCAATGCCGCCCGCCACCAAAATCGTATGCGGCGCCGACTCCACCAGATTAAAATTATTACGCGGCTGGCTGATCTTCAGCACGCTGCCGACCTTCAGCTGATCGTGAATAAAGACCGAGCCGCCCCGCGAGCCAGGATCCCGCTTGATCCCCACCACATAAGAGCGCGGATCAAGGCCGGAAGAGACCAGCGAATATTGTCGCATCATTTTATTGGGCAAGTGAATGTCGATATGAGCACCCGGATCCGTGCTGGGAAGGGGCTGGCCATCTAGGGGGCGGAACTCATACAAATTCGTATCCTTCGCCGCATAGCGAATAGCGGTGAGGCGAACATCAATCAGGCCCTGAGATGCAGACGACAATTCATAACTCCTTGCAGAACTTCAAAGATAGCGAAGGGGCGATGCAGCCTCATCCATACGAAGCTGATCGGCAATCCGCAAGCTTACTATGAGCTCACTCATCCAATCCCATCAGGAAGTGTAACACTTTGGCGTTAAACTCCTCAGCGCATTCGATATTTCCCATATGGGCGGCCTGTTCCATGATATGCAGGCGGGCATTGGGAATGAGCGGGACGAAGTCATCCGTATAGCCGGGATTGCGCAAAGGATCATGCCGACCGGCAAAGACCAAGGTCGGCACATTGATCTTGCTGTAATCGATGATTTCGCGATCGCCTTTCCAGCCCGTGGGGGCCCGGAAGGGCGCTTTGAAGCGCGCCGCAGCTGTCGCCTCCCAAGCCCCTGGCATATTCGCCATCTCCCAGCGCTTATTGATATAGGCCGGATCTGCCGCCCATTTGGGATCGACAAACATCACTTCGACGATTTTACGCATATGTTCGCGCGTACCGTCATAAGAATTGAGAATCCGCCGCGCCTCATTGTCTGGGGATTCCCCACCGCCGGAACAGACTGTCAGACTGGCCATGGGCCAATCGGGCGACTGGCGGGCCGCAACGGTGAGACTAAGACCACCAGACATGGAACAGCCCATAACATGCACTTTGCCCACACACATGATCTCGATGAAGCGGCGAATATGCGCAATACGCTTGTCGAACTGACCGCCAAAATCAAAGATCTTATCCGTGCGGCCGAAACCCAGATGATCCGGGGCCAGCACATGAAACGCCTGCCCCAGAGCCTCTAAATTAAACTCCCAAGTGAATTCGGCTGCGCCGCCAAATTCAGCTGAGTGCAGGAGCAAAATCGTCGGCCGCCGCCCGCGATGTTCAACGCCAGCCTCGAGATAGTGCGTTTTGATCCCATCAACCGAGACAAAATGTCCCGGTCTCATTCAGCCGCCGCCTTATTATTCAAAGGCTGCGAGCGCGGCAAATCCTTGATCTGCGGATAGACCTCTTTGGCAAACAGCGTCATGCTTTTCACCGTGCGCGCATGATCGAGCGATCCAGCCTGTTGCATCATCAACAGATGATCAAAGCCGCCCACAAAATCATAGAAACGCTTGATCTGCTTGGCCACCGAATCCGGCGTGCCATAAACCATCACGCCCTGTTCTTTGAGGAACTCAATGCTCTGCGCGCGCATCGCATCGGTGCGGCCTGAATAAGTGCCGCGCAAGGCATTCACATTGAACGAGACCGGCACATAGCCCGGAGGATTGCGATATTGTGGTTCAGCCTTGGCAGCCAAATACCAAGTCAGCTCTTTGGCACCAGCCTCGGCCTCAGCCTCCGTCTCAGCTGTATAGACCAGCGGCATATAGGCCATGCCACCACCGCCCGGCAGGCCGCGATCATGATAATTGCTGCGATAGGCGTCAAACATCGCCTTCACTTTGTCATAGGGCTGCAAAAAGGTGGCAAAGACATAGCCACGGCCAGCTGCTTTTTTGATCGATTCAAGATCGCTCGATCCTGTGATCCAGATTGCCGGATGCGGCGTTTGATAGGGGCGCGGCCACAGATTGACCAAGCGGCGATGGGTGAAGCGCCCTTCAAAATTAAACGGCTCTTGACTGGTCCAAGCCATGACAGTGAGATCAATGCCCTCCCACAGCTTTTCAACTGTCTGGGTGGGATTGGTGTTAGCGGCAAAAATCTCATAAGGCACGCCGCGCACATAACCGACATCCAAGCGACCGCGCGAAATATTGTCGATCATTGCCATTTCTTCGGCAATGCGGATGGGATCATTGCGATTGGCAACAGGATTGCCAAGAATACAGATCCGGCCCTTGGTGGTTTGCCGCGCGACAATAGCTGCCGACAAAGGCGCCGCCACATCCAAGCAGGTGGCTGTCTGATGATGCTCATTCAAGAGCATATTGAGACCCAGCTCCGAGGCGATGACATATTCGTCCAGATAGCGATTATAGAGATCAGCGCCAATCTTGGGATCGTAATGCGAATTGGGCAATGACACGCGCATGGTCGACAAACTGTCGAGCGGCGGCAGATAGGGATAGGGCATTTCAGTAAAGTGCCATGCAAACATGCGCTTATCCTTCCATATGTCTAGTCAGTTCAACCGAGAAACGAATGGGCCAAGGCCAGAAAGACCTCTGGCTGCTCAAGATGCGGGAAATGACCCGCAGAGGCAATAGTTTCAAACCGCGCACCTTTGATCAGAGCCGCCAAGCTCTTGCCATAGGCGGGCGTGGCTATGCCATCATTCTGACCCCAGACGATCAGAGTGGGCGCCTGAATGCGATTGAGCCGCTGGCGCAATTTGGGATTGTGCAGATAGGGCTCCCAGCAAAAGCGAGCAAAGCTTTCAATATTGCGCGCGACAATCGCCAATTGATCATCGGTCATATTGGCAAAATCACGCTTGGATTTGTCCAGATCATGCCATTTGAGCGCAGCAACCTTGGTGGGATGCAAGGTCCATACATCCTGAAAATCGCGATCCGTGACGCCGCCTGTCTTAACCCCATACGAATCAACGAGCAGAAGTTTGGAGAAGATCTCATGCGATTTGGTCGCCATCTCAAGGGCGAGCCAGCCACCCAGAGAAAAGCCAATCACTGGCAGATTCTTGATCGCCAGATGATCAAGCAAATCGAGATAGAGATAGGAAATGTCATCTGGTGAGCTGATCCACTCTGGCCGCGAGGAATGACCAAACCCGGGCGCGGAGGGAATGATCAGCTCGTGGCTCTCAGCCAATCGATCGAGAAGGGGCGAATCAAGCTCCAGCCCTTCTTCATTGGTCAGAATGAGAAGCGGCGAACCAGAGCCACGACGCTCGACCTCAAGATCAAGACCATTGATTTTGAGCATGCTGATCTGTCTAGACATTTGCGACATCAGTCTGTTCTACTCCAGCATGCCCTCGTTTGGGCGCATGATCTCGTTTCATCCCTGATCGTGAACAGACCTTAGGCCTGAACCCGTCTTTCCTATCATCCACATTGGGCGGGAAGGATGCAAGTCAAGTCAGACAGATTGTTAGTTCAGATCAGGAATGGGCATCTGACCCACCACGCTAATGCCATAGCCATCCAGCCCGACAATATTGCGCTTGGTATTAGTCAATAAAATCATCTCTTTGAGACCAAGATCCTGAAGAATCTGGGCGCCCACGCCATATTGGCGCAATTCATGGATAGGGCCAGCCATAGCCTCCCCGTCCCGCTCTTTCAAAATTTGGCCAAGACTGGCGAGGGTCGGCTCGCGGATAATCACCACAACACCCCGGTCCTTTTGCGCAATCAGCCGCATAGCCGCTTCTAATTCGCCGCCACGGGCCCGCGTTTCACCGCCAAAAAACTCGCTTGGGGTAACATCGCCCAAGCTATCGGCCAGAATGTGATGCTGATGCATGCGCACCAGCACCGGCTCATCCCCAGAAATATCGCCGCGGATCAGCGCAATCTGCTCGGATTTGTTGATTTTATTGGCATAAATCTTGACCTTGAACTTGCCGCCAAAGCGGCTGTCCATGCTCGATTCCCCAACAACATCGACCAATTTTTCATTGCGGCGGCGATAGGCAATCAGATCGGCAATGGTGGCAATCTTCAGGCAATGCAATTGCGCAAAGGGCACCAGATCGGCCATGCGCGCCATGCTGCCATCATCATTCATAATCTCGCAAATGACGCCAGACGCATTCAGGCCCGCAAGCTTGGCAATATCAACAGCCGCTTCCGTATGCCCGGCGCGCACCAAAACGCCGCCCTCTTGCGCCACCAAGGGAAAAATGTGACCGGGCGTAACAATGTCGCGCCTATCCTTGGCCGGATCGATTGCCACAGCTATAGTCTGCGCCCTGTCAGCGGCCGAAATGCCCGTCGTCACCCCCTCACGCGCCTCAATGGAGACGGTAAAGGCGGTTGAGTGAAGCGCTTGATTTTTCTGAGACATTAAGGGCAGGCCCAGCTCATCAACCCGCGCTTGTGTCATCGACAGGCAGATCAGGCCACGGGCGTGCTTGGCCATAAAATTGATGACTTCCGCATTGGCCATTTGCGCGGGAATGACAATGTCGCCTTCATTCTCGCGGCCTTCGTCATCGACCAAAATGAACATTTTGCCCGCACGCGCATCCTCGATGACTTCTTCAATCGACGACAACCAATTCATCGCGTTTTTTGACATTTCGCCCACCTGACCCTGAGCAGGCGAGGGGCGCCTAAGTCAGGGACTTAAAACTAAACTTCTGCGGTTTGTATCGATCCTCAGGAGCCGGTCAAGTGGTCAAAGCCTCCATCTTGGACTCGGCAAGCCCGATGCTGTGGTTTAAGCTAAGAATAATACACAACAAGGGGGGACTCATGACACAGCTGACCAATCCAAAATCTGTCAGCCGCCGCAGCCTGATCGGACTGCTCGCCAGCACAAGCCTGATCGCTTTGCCTCTAGGCACAGCTCTGGCGCAGGTTCCACCCAGCCCCTTCCTGCCCCCCGTGCCCCTTCCAGCCCAAGCGCCCTTTAAGGAGGGCGTGGCAGAATTGCCCGGCACCAAGCTTTATTATCGCGACAGCGGCGGAAATGGCCCCGTTGTCGTCTTCATGCATCCAGCCACCGGAAGTGCAATGGTTTGGGATTATCAACAGCCGGCTTTTGTCAAAGCAGGCTATCGGGTGATCGCTTATTCCCGCCGCGGTTATTTTGGCTCCCAGCCTGCCGACAAGGACAATGGCGGCACGCCCTCCAAAGATCTTGGCGCTCTGATGGATTTTCTGGGCGTGCAGAAATTCGCTCTGGTGGCCTCTGCAGCGGGCTGCACCATTACGCTTGATTATGCGATGGATCATTCTGATCGCTTGACGGCCATTGCCGTTGCCGGCGGCTCCTATGGTGAACTCG
This sequence comes from uncultured Hyphomicrobiales bacterium, assembly GCA_903903935.1. GTDB lineage: Bacteria > Pseudomonadota > Alphaproteobacteria > Rhizobiales > Beijerinckiaceae > Terripilifer. The sequence continues at coordinate 5,611 of CAIVAX010000162.1, forward strand.
ACGAGCCCGAATATCAGGAAATCAGCAAATCCTCTCGCGTAAAGGGCTTTGATGAGATGCCCGGCTATTTCCGCGAATTGGGCCCCTCTTATCGCGCCGCCAATCTTGCGGGCACCAAGGCTTGGGACGAACTGGAACACAAAGCTTTGAGCGGCAATCGGCTTGGCCCCAAGAATGCCAATAAATTTAATTGGACGACTTTAGCCAAAATCAAAGTGCCCACGCTCTTCATCGCTGGCGGATCTGATCTGGCCGCACCCCCCACAATGATGCGATTGGTGGCTGCTCATGTCCCCAATGCAAAAATGGTGGTGATGTCCGATGTGGGCCATTCCACATATTGGGAATTGCCGGATCTCTTCAATCAAACCATTCTCGATTTTTTCAGCGCCCATAAATAGACGGGCGAGAAGCCTGAAGCCGTTTGCATCTCAC
>CAIVAX010000163.1 GCA_903903935.1 uncultured Hyphomicrobiales bacterium
CACCCGAAGTGTTCTACAAGGGCCGCCAAATGATCATGGTGGTCTACTCGCCCGGCGGCTCGACCTATGACATTTATGCCCGCGCCCTTGTTCGCCACATGCCGCGCCACATTCCCGGGGAGCCCAATTTCGTTACCCAGAACATGCCGGGCGCCGGTGGCCTGAAGGCTATGGACTATCTTTATAATATTGCCCCGAAGGATGGTTCCGTCATTGGAACGGTCGGTCGCGGGCTGGCATTTGAGCCAATTTTGGGCAAGTCAGATTTCAAATTCAATCCCTTGCGCTTCAACTGGCTTGGCAGCATGAACCGCGACGTGAGCCTGGCCATTTCTTGGCACACGTCGAAGGTGAAAACCTTGGCCGACTTGCAAAAGTTCGAATTGCTCAGCCCCGGCACAGGAGCGGGCGCGGACTCGGAAATCATGCCGCTCGCCTATAATGCGCTCGCGGGCACTAAATTCAAGATTATCAACGGCTATCCCAACACCATCCAGGCCGCACTTGCCATGGAGCGCGGCGAGTTGGATGGCGTCGGCTATTGGTCTTGGGGATCGATCATCTCCTCCCACCCGGACTGGATCCGCGACAAGAAGGTCAATTTCCTCTTCCACACCGGTCCTAAGCCGCTGCCGCAACTGCCCGGAGTCCCATCAATCCGGGAGGCCGCCAAAAGTGATCTGGATGCCAAAGCGTTGGACTTCCTTCTGGCACGCGAAATCCTTGGTCGCCCCTTCCTTGCCCCACCTGACGTCCCAGCTGATCGGGTGACGGTGCTGCGCGCAGCCTTTGCTGCCACTCTCAAAGACCCGGTCTTCCTGAAAGAAGCTGAAAAAGCCGCCCTCGAAATTGATCTGGTTACAGGCGACGAAGTTCAGGACGTGCTGAAAGCAGCCACAGACGCTCCTGCGGACGTGATTGACCGGGTGAAAAACCTCCTGGGTCGTTGAACAGATGATTATCGCCACCCCGCGCGTCGGGGTGGCCAAACAGTCGGCTACAAGACCGGCACAAAAGGAAAAAAGAAATGTCGCTTGAATTTGGCCTCTACGCCCCCATTCCCATGGCTGCGGTCGGCTCGCCAGAGATCGCGCAAGCAGTTGAGGAATCGCTCCACCCTTTGCCTGCGGGGCGCCGCGATGCGCAATTTGATCTGGGCCTCGAAGTCCTGCTCACCGCGGACAAGGTGGGTTTTGATCTGACTCTGTATGCAGAACGCCATCTCGGCCATGACATACATGGCTGGGTGAATGCCGCCGCCATCGCCTCACGTTGCGAGCATTTGCGCGCGCTTGTGGCTGTCCATCCAGGCCTGTGGGATCCTGTGATGATTGCCAAAATGGCAGCCTCGCTGGATCGCATCACGAAGGGGCGGATGGCTGTTAATATCGTCAATGGCTGGTTTGATCAGGAATTTGAAATGTTCGGCGGCAAAGTGCTGCAGGGCGAAGAGCGTTATCAGCGGACCATCGAATTCATCGATATTCTGCGTGGCCTTTGGCAAAACGAAACCTACACAAAACATGGCCAGCACTACACCGTCGAAAAAGGTCAGTTGCTGCTGAAGCCGCGCACACAAGAGGGGCCAGAAATTTTCTCGGTGTCGACCAGCGATCGTGGGCGCGACTTTATCGCCGAGCATTGCGATTGGTGGTTTGTTGAATTCCCCAAGGAAGCTGAAAATACAGATGCGATCATGAAGGCGCTGGAAGCCTCCATCGCAGATATGCGCGAAAGGGCAGAACGTGCGGGCCGTAAAGTGCGTTATGCGCTTAATCCGTTTGTTGCCATCGGCGAGAATGCGCAAGATGCTTTCGATACAACAATCGAGGCAATCTTTAAATATGATTCCGATCCCGATACGCGAAAAATTGAGCGGCGCATGATACCCGCCACCCGTGCAGGCTGCATGGGCAAGC
>CAIVAX010000164.1 GCA_903903935.1 uncultured Hyphomicrobiales bacterium
ATCTTTCACGACCTGCTCGGCAGGCGCCTTCGTCGTCATAGGTTTTTTCATCATCTTCAACTCCAACTGGGGTAAAGATGAGCCGCAAATACTCCACTATGCAATCATGATAAACTGTCCCATGGGTGCTGACGTCAGACAGATCAAAGGCTCCCGTTTCAAACGCCCGCAAGCGTAAGATCCGGTCGTCATCCTGACTGAGCACGAGGCTGGGTGGGCATGGACTGACAGGGATCTTTAGTAAAGCAGTGATGAATTGCGATGCATCCATGCTGCGCATCTGCATGGCCAAAAGAACAAGATCAGTCGAGTGCGTTTTGAGCCAATTCAAAGCTTCAGCAGGATCGTCAAAGTCTTCAACCTTAATGTCAGCCTCGATCATTTTGACCAGACGCAGATGCACCTTGCGCCGGGTCGCGAGCGGGTCAACGATAAGGATGTGCGACATGGATTGGTCCCATCATGTCCTTCGCAATCATTATGATTTATCAAGAATCGATTTGTGCAAAGGATCAAAATTTGTGATCAAAAATATGCTTGCGATGAAAGTCGCGCAAGTTTCTTAATCAATTGCTCTCAGCAGCCAAAATAACGCCAGCAAAAAAGCACAGCTGCAGCTGATTCAACTGTCAGTATAGTGAAGCTGATTTTGGGGTTGCATCTGGCAGCAGGACTATTGCTTGCTCATGATTGCTTTTACCAGTCCACTACTTGAGACCATTTGTCTGGATGAGCCAGTTGCTACCGGCTCATCTCTTGAATAGATGTGCGGCACGTTTCAGGCGCGCAGACTGGCGCCTGTCTTGCGAGCCACTTCCGCGACAATCTTGGCTGCTACAGCCTCAATATCCTGATCGGTCAATGTGCGCTCCTGCGGTTGCAGGGTAATGGCCAAGCCCATCGAGATCTTGCCCTCAGGCACGCCCTTGCCTTCATAGACATCAAAGATCAAAGCAGTGCTGATCAATGTGCGATCAGCCGCTAAGGCCGCCTTAATGAGATCAGCGGCTTTGACGGAGCGATCAACAAGGAAAGCAAAATCACGTTCCACCGGCATCAGCTCAGGCAATTCGAGTTTCGCTTTGACCTTGGTTGGCTTGACCTTAGGAGCGGGAAGCTCATCAAGCACAATTTCAAAAGCGACGATTGTGCCTGACAGATCAAGCGCCTCCATAATGGCAGGATGAATTTCGCCAAAATGGCCGATCACCGCTTTGGGACCAAATTGCAAAGTCGCCGAGCGACCGGGATGGAACCAGGCCGGTCCGCCAGCAATCAATTGTAGTCCGCCAATGGACACATTGAGCGCGGCCAACATGGCCAAAGCATCAGCCTTGGCATCAAACACATCCACCTGATTGGCCGCACCAGTCCAATGCCGCCCCGCGCCATTGGGTTTGGCTTGTGCCCGGCGCAGGCCGGTTGCATGCATGCGCTGATCTTTTTCGCCATCGCCGCGAAACACTTGGCCCACTTCAAAGATCGCCACATCGCCCAAAGCGCGATCTGCATTGCGCTGCGCTGCCGCCAATAGACCCGGCAAAAGGCTCGGCCGCATATCCGACAAATCAGCCGCAATAGGATTGGCGAGCGAGAGGCTTGGCTGACCACCACCAAACAGGCTCGCTTTTTCCTTGGACACAAACGACCAAGTGACGGCCTCCACCAAACCGCGCCCCGCCAGTGCGCGCCTGGCCAGACGAGTGCGCTTTTGCAGCAAGGTCAAAATCGGCTTGGGCACGCTGGCCTCTAGCCGTGGCAGAGGCACGCTGGGGACATTATCAACGCCAACCATGCGCATGATTTCTTCGACCAGATCAGCTTTGCCTTCCACATCAGGCCGCCAGCTGGGCACGCTGACGTGCGCCTGTGTGTCTTGCACATCGCGCATGACAAAACCCAGCTTCTGCAAAATGCTGATCATGTCAGGGGTCGCAACGGTGAGGCCGGTCAGGCGCTCAACTTCGCTGAAGGGGAAAGCAATCACACGGCTCTGTGTGGGCTCTGTGCCCGCCACATGCAGCGTCGAGGCCTCGCCGCCGCATAAATCCAGCACCATTTGGGTCGCCAGTTCAGCGCCAGGCAGGCAGAAGGCGGGATCAATGCCGCGCTCAAAGCGATAGCGTGCATCGCTATTAATCCCCAAGGCGCGCCCCGTGCGGGCAATGGTCATGGGATCCCAGAGTGCGGATTCGATCAGCACATTCTGTGTTGCCTCATCACAGCCTGAATGTTCACCGCCCATAATGCCGGCGATGGATTCAACGCCATTATCATCGCAAATGACAATCTGCGAGGGCTCGATCTTATAGCTCTTGCCATCCAGCGCGAGGATGGAGTCACCGGCGCGCCCGCGCCGCACCACAATCTGACCCTTGACCTTGTCCGCATCAAACACATGCAGCGGACGGCCGCGATCAAAGGTGATGTAATTGGTAATATCGACCAGTGCATTGATCGGCCGCAGGCCTATCGATTTGAGCCGCTTCTGCAACCATTCAGGTGAGGGACCATTTTTGACGCCGCGCACCAAGCGCAGCGCAAACAATGGTGCAAGATGCGTGTCCTCAGGGGCAAAATCCAAAGTCACCGACACTGGGCAAGCAAAAGATCCAGCATGTGTGGGAATGGCTTTGTCTTTCAACGTGCCAAGTCCAGCGGCAGCCAGATCGCGTGCAATGCCATAGACGCCTGTGGCATCCGAGCGATTGGGCGTGAGATTGATCTCAATCACTGGATCACTCAAGCCCGCATAATCGACAAAGCGCGCGCCAATGGGAGCGTCATGGGCAATTTCGATAATGCCATCATGATCATTGGAAAGCTCAAGCTCAAAGGCCGAGCACAACATGCCATTGGATTCGACGCCTCTGATCACGCCTTTGGTCAGCGTGATATTTTTGGCAGGAATATAAGTGCCAACGGGAGAAAACACGCTCTTCATGCCGGTGCGTGCATTGGGCGCGCCGCACACAACTTGGACAGGCTGACCATCGCCCGCATCCACCATGCAAACGCGCAGGCGATCAGCATTGGGATGTTGCTTGGCCTCAATCACATGGGCGATGACGAAATCCTTCAGCCGATCAGCCGGATTATCGACATGTTCGACCTCAAGGCCGATTTTGGTCAGGCTCTCGACGATCTCGGCCAGAGAGGCTTGGGTATCAAGGTGATCCTTGAGCCAGGAAAGAGTGAACTTCATTGTCAGTCCTCAGCTGCTCAATCCGCCGGCCAAAGTCGGCAGATCAAGGGGACGGAAACCATAATGCGACAACCAGCGCAGATCAGCTTCGAAAAAGGCGCGCAAATCCGGCATGCCATATTTGAGCATGGCAATGCGATCTATGCCCATGCCCCAAGCGAAACCTTGATATTCATCAGGATCGACACCGCAATTGCGCAGCACATTGGGATGCACCATGCCGCAA
>CAIVAX010000165.1 GCA_903903935.1 uncultured Hyphomicrobiales bacterium
CTAGATATTATTGCCTGAGAGCTGTTTTCTGGCGCTCAGCCCGGCAGATCGCTTGCGGTAGAGGCTTATCTCGTTTAAGTCGGCCAGCTTCTTGGTTCGCCAGCTTCTCGCCAAAAGGAGACTTCGCTTGGCTGCAAAGGGTAAACCCATCGCGATTATCATGGGCAGTCAATCTGACTGGGCGACCATGCGTCATGCGGCGCAGACCCTTGACGAGTTGAAGCTAGGCTATGAGGCGCGCATTGTCTCGGCCCATCGCACGCCAGATCGTCTGGTCGCCTTTGCCAAAAGCGCTAAGGCAAATCATTTCAAAGTGATAATCGCTGGTGCGGGCGGCGCCGCGCATTTGCCGGGCATGACAGCGGCGATGACGTCCCTGCCAGTTTTGGGTGTGCCGGTGGAGTCCAAGGCGCTCTCGGGCCAGGATTCTCTTTTGTCGATTGTGCAAATGCCTGCCGGTATTCCGGTTGGCACTCTGGCCATTGGCCGGGCCGGTGCCGTCAATGCCGCTCTGCTCGCGGCTGCCATTCTGGCATTGGAAGATGTGGATTTGGCGCAAAGGCTGGATCATTATCGCCAGAGCCAGACCCAAAGCGTTGCCGAAGTCCCCGTTGATGATGCAGGTCATTGAGATGGCGCTGCGCAGCATTCACCCGGGAGATACGATTGGCATATTGGGCGGGGGGCAATTGGGCCGCATGCTGGCGGTTGCCGCCTCGCGCCTTGGCCTGCGCAGCCATATTTATGCCCCCGAAAGCGGGCCTGCCTTCGACATAGCCACTGAATATACCATTGGCTCTTATGACGACCAGGCCGCGCTCACCCGTTTTGCCGATCAGGTTGCGGTGGTGACATATGAATTTGAGAATGTGCCCGCCAGTACAGCTGCCATTCTGCAATCGCGCTGCGCCGTCCATCCCAATCCCAATGCTTTGTCCAAATCGCAAGATCGGCTGATTGAAAAGACCTTTCTGAACAGTCTGGGGATTCCAACCGCACCTTTTTTACAGGTCGATGATGCGGGCAGTCTGGCCCGCGCAGTGGGTCAATTGGGTCGCCCCTCCATTCTGAAGAGCCGCTGTCTGGGCTATGATGGCAAGGGCCAATCGCTGATCAAGGAAGGCTCTGATCTGGCCGTGACCTTTCGTAGCCTTGGCGGGCAATTGGCGATTTTGGAAGGCATGGTCGATTTTACCCGCGAAATTTCCGTGATTGCGGCGCGCGGCATTGATGGCTCGTTTGCCGCTTGGGATATTTGCGAGAATGTGCACGAGCATCACATTCTGGCGGTCACCCGCGCCCCCGCCAATGTGCCCGCCCAGATTGCCGAAAAGGCTAGCGCGATTGCCCGCACGATTCTTGATGCGCTCGATTATGTCGGCGTGATGGGCGTTGAAATGTTCCATGTCGAAAAAGCCCGGCTCGATGGCGGCAAGGATCATCATTTGCTGGTCAATGAAATTGCACCAAGAGTGCATAATTCCGGACATTGGACGCTGGATGGCGCTGTCACCTCGCAATTCGAGCAGCATATTCGCGCCATTTGCGGCTGGCCCTTGGGCTCAACCAAGGCACATGGGCCGGTGGAAATGCGCAATCTGATCGGCAATGATGTCGATATGTGGCTGGAATTGCTGAAAGAACCCGGCCTCTGCCTGCATCTTTATGGCAAGCATGAGGCCCGCCCCGGGCGCAAAATGGGGCATTTCACCAGAATTTATCTCAAGCCTTAGAACAGGCAAGCCTTGGCTCTGCAAAGCCTTAGCCCTCTTGAGCCTTAACCAGCAATTTATTGCTTTGCAGCAAACTGACTTGCCAGATTAGTAACGTTGCTTATTATATTGCACATATGGTTTCAGACTCTCTCCAGACCGATTCCTTGATCCTGATCTATGACGTGGCGCGACTCATGCGCACACGAGCGGACAGGCTTGCCCGCCAGCATGGCATGACGCGGGCGCAATGGGTCATTCTCGCTTGGCTGGAAAACAAACCCGGATTGGCGCAGATCGAGCTGGCTGAGCTTGTCGAGGTCGAGCCCATTACCATCGCCCGTTTGATTGACCGCCTTGAAACGCATGGCTTGGTCGAGCGTCGCGCCGATGCCAAGGATCGCCGAATCCGCCGCCTCTTTCTGCGCGACAAGGCTCTGCCTTTTCTCGAAGAAATCAAGGCCTATCGCCGACAGCTTAGCGAAGTGATGAGCCAAGGGCTGAGCCCCGATCAAGCAACGGCCGCCACACAGGCTCTGTTGCAGATGAAAACCAATCTCACTCAAGATCTCAATCAGGCAAAAGTGGAATGACTGACGCAAAGCAAAGCCAAACGCGCAAGCCCACATCACGGGGCCAAATCTTTATGCTGGCCAGCATTCTTGTGGTGGGAGTCCTCTCCGCCTATGCGTGGATCCAAGGCGGGCGCATCATCAGCACAGAGAATGCTTATATTCGCTTTGCCAAATTGATGGTGTCAACCGATGTCTCGGGATTGGTGAGCTCGGTTGAGGTGAAGGAAGGACAAAAAGTCAAAGCAGGCGATGTGCTGTTTCGTCTTGATCCCCATTCCTTTCAATCGGCGCTGAGCGCAGCTGAGGCGCAATTAGAGCAGATCAAACTCAATCTGGAATCGGCACGCCAGGATTATGAACGTGTGCAATTCGACATTGCCGCGCAAAAAGCCCTCTTGAGCCAAGCGCAGGCGGCTTTTGATCGCGCGCAAACGCTCATGCGCACTGATAATGGCACGAAAGCCAGTTTTGATCAGGCTTTCTTCACGCTCGCGGCAGAAGAGCAAAAGCTGCAATCCTTGCAAAAGCAAGCGCAGAGCGCGCTGACCCGATTGGGTGGTGATCTGAGCCGTTCGCTGCAGCAACATCCGCAATATCTGCAAATCAAGGCGCAGGTTGATGAGGCCCGTCGTCAGCTTGATCACAGCATTGTGCATGCGCCCTTTGCTGGAACTGTGACAGGTGTGGAGACGCTGCAGCCGGGCACTTATCTTGTCTCGCAGACAGCCGCGCTCACCAACACAGGTGCAGTGGGATTGATCTCGAATGAACGGGCGTGGATTGAAGCCAATCTCAAAGAAACCGATCTCACCCATGCTGAGATTGGCAATCGTGTCAAAATCAGCGTGGATGCTTTCCCCGGCCAGGTCTGGGAGGGACAATTGCAAAGCATTGCGCCAGCCACTGGCTCGGAATTTTCCGTGCTGCCGGCACAAAATGCCAGCGGCAATTGGGTGAAAGTTGTTCAGCGCGTGCCTGTGCATATTGCCTTTGACCTCAAGCCCAATGATCCGCCCTTACGCTCCGGCATGAGTGTGAGTGTCGAGATTGACACAGGCCATCAACGCCATTGGTCAGAACTCTGGCCCAATTGGTTGCCAGCGCTCGACAGTGTTGTGAAAGAGAGCATGGCCAAAGATAGCTCTGCCAAATGAGCGCTGCGGCGGCACCTCTCATTCCACATCGCAAATTTGTGACCTTTTGCACAATCCTGGCGACATTGATGCAGGCATTGGATTCAACCATTGCCAATGTGGCCTTACCTTATATGCAGGGCAATCTGTCTGCGACCTCTGATCAGATCACTTGGGTGCTGACCTCTTATGTGGTTGCTGCCGCCATCATGACCTCGCCCGTGGGTTGGCTGGCGGCGCGTTTTGGCCGCAAGAATTTTTTCATCATCTGCCTAGCTGGTTTTACCATCACATCCATGCTGTGCGGCTTTGCACAAAATCTGTCACAAATGGTCGTGTTTCGTCTGGCGCAGGGCACATTTGGCGCCGCGCTGGTGCCTTTGTCACAATCGATCATGCTGGATATTTACACACCAGAAGAGCGCGGCTCGGCGATGGCGCTGTGGGGCGTGGGCGTGATGGTTGGCCCCATTCTGGGCCCCACTTTGGGGGGCTATCTCACCGATGCGTTTGACTGGCGCTGGGTGTTTTTCATCAATCTGCCCTTTGGTATTCTGGCGATTGTCGGATTGGTTTTGTTTCTCAACGAAACCAAGGCCAATAGCGCGTTGAAATTTGACGCCATTGGCTTTGCTGTGCTCAGCATAGGCATTGGGGCGTTGCAATTAATGCTCGATCGGGGCGCTGAGCAAGATTGGTTTTCGTCCACCGAAATCATCGCTGAAGCCATTATCGGCGTGATGGGTCTGTTTCTCTTTGTCGTGCATATTGCCACAGCTGAAGCGCCCTATATTCCCCCACGTATTTTCTCGGATGTGAATTTCACGACTGGGCTTTTGTTGATGTTTGCCATTGGCCTTGTGCTGCTCGCCTCTTCGGCGATACTCGCGCCTTATGTTCAGGTGATGGCGGGCTATCCTGTCTGGCAGGCGGGCTTGCTGATGGCGCCGCGCGGCTTGGGCACAATGGCCTCGATGATGATCGCAGGCAAACTCGCCAGCCGCTATGATCCGCGCAAATTAATGGCCTTTGGCATTTTGCTGCTGGCCTTATCGCTCTGGGATATGTCGCTATGGACACCGGCGATTGATATTCCCCGCCTCACTCTCATCACCGTCATTCAGGGCTTTGGTCTGGGCTTTGTGTTCATTCCTCTGCAGGTGGTGGCTTTTGCGACATTGGCGCCCGATCTGCGCACCGATGCGACAGCCTTGTTCAGCCTGGCGCGCAATGTGGGCAGTGCCATTGGCATTTCCATCATGTCCTTCATGCTGGCTTATAATACGCAATTGATGCACACACGCATTGGCGAGGGCCTGACGCCCTTTAACCGTATGCTGCAAACAGGTGGCAGTTATTTGTTCTGGAATGTCACGACCTTTGGCGGCCGCGCGGCACTCAATGGCGAGGTGACCCGGCAAGCCTTGGCCATTTCCTATTCGAATGATTTTCTCCTCATGATGTGGATCAGCCTGCCCACAGCCCTGCTGTTATTGATCATGCAGCGCCCCAAACGCCCGGCAGCAAAAGCACAGGGCGCGGGGCCAGCTGCAGCCGCTTCGCCTGCCCATGCGGTGTTGGATTAGCTCTAGCCAAACTGCCTTCAAACTTATTATAAGCATGCAGCCAGATGGCTTTCAAAAGTACGAGGGGAATCGTTATGGGAGAGAAGATCACACTTACCGGATCTGATGGCGTCAAGATCAGCGCCTATGTCGCGCACCCGGCTGGCACACCCAAGGCTGGCATGGTTGTCATTCAGGAAATCTTCGGGGTGAACAGCCATATCCGCAATGTTGCAGATTTTTACGCCTCACAGGGCTATTTGGCGGTTGCGCCTGCTCTGTTTGATCGCGTCGAGCCCGGCGTTGAAGTGGGCTATGAAGGCGCTGACCGTCAAAAGGGCATGGAGACCAAGGGCAAGGTTGATAATGCCAAGGCCGAGATCGATGTGCAGGCCGCCATTGATTATGCCAAACAAGCCGGCAAGGTTGGTCTGGTTGGCTATTGCTGGGGTGGCACGATTGCCTTCCTCTCCGCTTGGAAGCTGAAGGGCGTTGATGCAGCTGTTGGCTATTATGGCAGCGGCGTTGCCGCTATGTGCGAGCAGAAGCCTACTATCCCCTGCATGCTGCATTTTGGTGACAAGGATCAGAGTATTCCTTTGACCGATGTCGAGAAGATCAAAGCAGCCCGTCCTGAACTGCCGATCTATGTCTATGCCGCTGGCCATGGCTTTAATTGCGATGAGCGCGGCTCTTATGACAAGACGGCGGCTGATCTGGCCCGCAGCCGCACGCTGGAATTTTTCAGCAAGAATATTTGATCTCTGCCCGATGAGCTGAGATGTGAGTTGATCCGGCAGGTTGCAAAACCTGCCGGTTTTCGTTTGGGCCATCACTAGCGCGCCTTGCTGAGACGGGGTAAACTGCGCCTATGATCAAGACAGCTTCTTCCCTCTCCTCCCTCGCACTCGTGCTTATCGCGACCAGCCTTGCTGGCACAGGCGCCTTGGCGCAGACAAAGCCGCAAGCCTATCCAGACGAACCGCTGACGTTGATCATTCCCAATGCGGCCGAGAGTGCGGCGGATGATCTGGCCCGCCTGATTGGTGAGCGGCTAGGCAGCGTGTTGGGTCAGCCCGTCCAATTTGACAATGTTGCCGGGGCCAATGGCACTTTGGGCGCCGCGCGCGCGGCAAAGGCCAATGTAGATGGCTATAGTTTAATGCTGGGCACATTGAACACACATAGCAGCGCACCGGCGCTCTATCCCAATCTGGCTTATGATCCGATCAAGGATTTTGATCCTGTCGGCCTTATTGCCACATCCCCTTTCGTCATCATTGCCAATCGCGGCAATGAGGCGAAGGATTTTCGCGCATTGAGTGCCAAAATCAAAGCGGGCGGCGAACAAATCACGCTGGC
>CAIVAX010000166.1 GCA_903903935.1 uncultured Hyphomicrobiales bacterium
ACATTGCTGGGCTTCCATTCGATTGGCATGGCCGCAGTGGTTGGAATTGGCTGGATGCTGAGTGCGCGCATCTTTGGCTTTCACCAAGAATTTCTGATCTCCAAAACACAGCGACTTCTGCAACTGGCCTGGTGGGGCTTTTACCTCAATTTAGGCTCTGGCGTTCTGCTTCTTTTGGGACAGCCCCGCCGTGAATTAATGACAGGCCTCTTCTGGGTCAAAATGCTTTCCATCGTCATGGCGCTCATCACAATGGTAGTTGTTCAGAAAGGCTTAGGGCATCTCAAAATGGTTCCCAATGGAAATGGCAAAATGGAAGCTGTTCCCCTCTCGCTTCGTGTGAATGCTTTTCTCGTTTGCATCTTCTGGCTCATCGCCATCGTTGCAGGTCGCCTGATTGGCTATACGCAGCCACCGCCGCCCATGTGAGACTAAATCAGATCCACACCCTGCGGCCTTAATCAGATAAAGAGATGATGCAATGAATTGGGATCCAAACCTCGTCGGCGAATATTTTAAAAATCTCTGGCCGGGTCCGCTCGTCCGGGAAAGCGGCTGGCTCTTTCCCTTAGGCGAGGCTATGCACTTCATAGGCTTATGCCTTCTGCTTGGCTCTATGTTCATCATAGATCTGCGCTTGATGGGCTGGTTCAAAAGCATTTCCGTGCGCGCAGCATTAAGCTTCCTCCCCTATGCCATTATCGGCTTCATCATCAATCTGGCCTCGGGCTGGCTGTTTTTCACCAGCGCGCCTGCAAGCTATCTTGAGAATAACGCCTTCCTTATCAAAATGCTTTTGATTGTGATTGCCGGCGTGAATGCCTTGGGGTTCACCTTGTGGGAACAACCCAAAGTGATTGTGATTGGACCCGAGCAAGAAACGCCGCAATCGGCTAAGATTTTTGCCGGCCTCTCGCTATTCCTCTGGCTGTTTATCCTCTTGCTCGGTCGCTGGCTGCCGATTTTCACAGTGGGGACGAATTAGTGCTTCACGTCTTCTTCGCACCTGCTTTGATCTTGGCGCTCACAACGCCAAACGCCTTTGCCCAAGGCAAAGGGGATCCTGTCGCGGGTGCCGAAGTCTTCAAGAAATGCGAACAATGCCATTCTATTGGCGAGACAATAAAAGCTGGCAATGCCGGCCCTGCTCTCAATGGTGTCATTGGGCGCAAATCTGCTTATGAGAAAGAATTCAACTATAGTCCGCCCATGCGCAGCGCTCGCCTGACTTGGGATGAGCCGACATTGGCCCGTTTTCTGAAATCACCCAAAGGGCTGATCGCAGGCACACGTATGTTATTTCCGGGCCTCTCCTCGCCCAAGGACATTGAGGATGTCATTGCCTTTATGGGGCAATATGATGAACTGGGACGCAAGAAACAATGATGCACTGATCCCGATCAGACAGATCAGGTATCAACAATCTAGGATAAGCAAATGCAATTTGGATTTTCTTTTATCGGCGCTGGAATAGTTCTGGTTTTAGCCTTTGCTTATATCAATATGGTCCTGCAACCCCGTTGGTTTCCCAACGAGATAGATCACGGCAGCCAAGAGGTGACAGCGCAGCCCGCCCCCCTGTCGCATGCGGCCTTGGGAATTGTTCTACTCATCTTATTGTTTGGTGGGGTAATCCTGATCACAACGGGCTGTGTCGAGATTGGCATTTTGCGCAGTCGCGGATGATGAGCGGATCGCTCCTCCATCGATGTCATGTTGATGCAATTTAAAAAGTCTTGTGCAGGATATTCCTCTGCACAAGACTTTTTTACATAATGAGCCCCAAAGCACGATTCCGAACTGCTTTCGGGTTGAGGTAAGAGTGGACACACAATCGGCCATTTCAATTCAGAACGTGAGCTTTGCTTGGAATAAACAAGCTGGCTATCGATTGGCAATTGACACTCTCACAATCCAACAAGGTGAACGCGTCTTACTGACGGGGCGTTCCGGCTCGGGCAAATCCACTTTGCTCAGTCTGATGTGCGGCGCCAATCTGCCGCAGAGCGGACAGGTCAAGATCTTGGGGCAGGATCTCACACAGCTCACCAGCAGCCAAAGAGACAGATTCCGCGCTGAGCATATCGGGGTTGTGTTTCAGATGTTCAATCTGATCCCCTATATGTCGATGCTAGATAATGTGCTTTTGCCATTGAGCTTTGCGCCCGAGAGACACAAACGCGCCAGCCGTTCAGGCAATCTTCCTCAAGAGGCCGCGCGCTTGCTCATCGCTATGGGTCTTGCGCCATCAGCCTTTCAAAACCAAACTCTGTCTCAACTCAGCGTTGGCCAACAACAACGCCTCGCTGTGGCCAGAGCCTTGATTGGGGCGCCCGCACTCATCCTTGCAGATGAACCCACATCTGCGCTTGATGCCGAGACTCAGTCGGAATTTCTTGATTTGATCATGACGCAAGCGAAGGCGGAGGGCACGACCCTGCTCATCGCCAGCCATGATCGCCAGCTCGCCCCGCTTTTTGATCGCACCATAGACATGAGTGAGATCACCTCGATAGCGGAGCGCGCATGATCATTCTGCGCCTCGCCGCTTTGAGCCTCAGGAGCCGCTGGTTGACCAGCCTGCTCACGCTGATCTCGATTGCCCTCAGTGTCGCTTTATTGATGGGCATTGAAACCATCCGGTCAGGCACGCGCGATCATCTAACCAAAACAATCTCCGGCACGGATCTGATCATCGGCCCGCGCGGCAATGGGCTCACGCTTGTGCTGTCCTCTGTGTTTCAACTGGGCACTCTCGACCACAGCCTGAGCTGGTCCACCTATCAGACCCTTGCCACACAGCCGGAGATTGAGTGGAGCGCGCCGATCACTCTGGGCGATTCTCATCATGGCTTTCGTGTGCTGGGCACGACTGGCGATTACTTCACCCATTACCGCTATGGGGAAGGACAATCCCTCGTCTTTGCGCAAGGTCATGCCTTTGAGGATCTGTTTGATGTCGTAATCGGCGCTGATATTGCCGCCCGCCTGAATTATCGATTGGGGCAATCTATTGTGCTCTCGCATGGCTTGGGCGAAGTCTCTTTTCTCCCCCATAGTGACAAGCCCTTTAAGATCGCGGGCATTTTGCGCAAAACACAAACGCCGGTGGATCGCAGTTTAATGATCAGTCTCAACGGCCTTGAGGCTATGCATATTGATTGGCAAGCTGGCACAGCACCACAAGCCGATCAACGCATCAGCGCGCAAGCGGCCCGCTCCATGGATCTCACACCCGATGAAATCTCGGCCATTTTTATAGGACTGAAATCGAAAACTCAGGCTCTGTCCTTGCAGCGGCGCATTAATGACTATCAG
>CAIVAX010000167.1 GCA_903903935.1 uncultured Hyphomicrobiales bacterium
ATCAGCAAAGCCAGCGACACCAAAGTGGTCATGGATGTGCAAATGGCAACGATCATGCGCCGATCATATTGATCAGCTAATTGGCCTGTGATCGGCGAGAGCACCAGCATGGGCAGAAAGGTGAAAAGGCCCGTCAACCCAAGGGCCCAAGCACTATGCGTCAAATCATAAACAAACCAGCCCACAGCGACATTTTGCGCCGCATTGGCCAACACATTCGACAAGCGTGAGAGGCAATAATATCGCAGATCATGAAACTGAAATATTGCCCAAGTGTTCACGCGTGCCATTCTGTTCGTCCGTTCCGCTTTGTTGGTGATGCCATGCTGGTTGGCTCGATTGCAGATCAACCCATCGATGTGCTGCCCGAACCCGGGCCTGTTTCATCATGATAGGTTGTCGCTTGCGGCGCTTCGGTCTCATAAGCGCGCACGGAAGGGGCTTGTCCAGAAAGGCCCAATTCACTCCAGCGCGCGGCGACGCGATCATAGACGTCTTTGCGCAAAGTCGTGCGCTTGGAGAAGGTCGGCAAATAGCGATGCTGTTTGCAGGCATTGATCAAAGCTTTCGACCCATAGGGGCGAATCTCGGGAGGATTTTGCGAGGGATCGAGCGGCGTGCTCCATGTATCGCGCAAAATATCAATATCATTGACAGGATTGCAGCGGCTGCCCATGGCCCAGATCACTTGATCCATATCGGTGGGATCAACATCTTCATCAACGGCAATGATCCATTTGGTGTAATAAGCGCCGCCGGGTACTTGCGCGGCCAGAGCCAGAACTTGCGCGGCATGGCCGGCATAGCGCTGCTCTAGGCTGATCACTGTCATACCAAACCCACCGGCAGCGGCGGGATGCGAATAAACGCCTGCAATGCCGGGAATACCAAGCTTATCGAGATCATCCCAGATTTTTGCGCCACGCAGAATTGAGAAGAATCCGCTCTGTTCGCAAGAGGGATAATCGGCCATCAACGCATTGGTGAGAATGGGGCGTGTGCGATAATGCACAGCGGTAATATCAACCAGCGGGCACAGAGCTTCGGGCTTGCCATAATAGCCGGTGAATTCGCCAAAGGGGCCTTCATGCTTCATCGAATTGGGATGAATGACGCCTTCAACGACAAGCTCGGCATGAGCGGGAATCAATAAATCGCTATGCATTGCTTTGACGACGGGAACAGGCTCGCCCTTAATGCCACCAGCATATTCATATTCGGAGACATTTTTGGGGAAGGATTGCGAGCCCACCAGCATGAGCAAAGGATCAATGCCCCAAGCGGCAGCCACATGCACGGATTTGCCCTGTTGCCAGGAGCGCGTGATATGCAGGCGCGCATCCTTGCCCGGTGAGAGATAAAGTCCTGTCTGGCGCTTGCCTTGCAGCATCATGCGATAAGTGCCGACATTCAAATAGCCCGAATCAGGATCGCGGGTGATCACCGCATCGGCCGTGCCGGCATAACGGCCGCCATCGAGCGGCCAATGGCGCGGAATGGGCAATTGATCCAGATCGATATCATCGCCGGTGATGGTGTTTTGATAGACACTGGCCTCTTCACGCGGGATTTCACGCGGTGGCAGGCGCTTTTTCATTTTTTCCTTGGTGCGCCGAATCAGCTCCACCGTTGGTGTGTCGGCATGCTCCTCCAGACTAATGGCGATGCGCCGCACGCTCGGGCCATAGGGATTCCATAAGGAGCGGGCCTGATAGGGGCTGTTTTCAAAGCCTTTAATATTATCAAAAAGCACCGCCGGAGAGGGCTTTTGCTTGCCAACCAGATAGGAAATGGCGCTCATTTCCTCATCGCGATCGACGGATTGCTTGATATGGGCGATTTCGCCAATCGCCTCGACCCGCGCCAGCCATTCGCGCAAATCATGGATCGGGGTTTTAACGGGATCCGTCATCGAATTGATATCCTCTTGGTGATGGAGACTTTCCCCCTTTCTACACACTTCCAGCAAAGTTTCTATGCCTGCGACTGGAATGTGGATTTTCATCCAATCGACATCCGCCCGAACTAGGCCTAAAGCTGGCCCGCAAGCGAGGATTGGCAAATGAGGCAAAGGCATTTGGAACAAAGGCAAGCGATGAAAAGAAGAGCCCGGGCCTTTTGACCATGCGCGTATCCCCCACATCCTTTGCGATGACAGCTCTCTTGGCAGCTCTGGCCACTGTGGGGCCGTTTTCGACCGATACTTATATGGCCTCCATGCCGCAGATTGCCCGTGATCTGCAGACCTCCTCGCTCGAGGTTCAGCTCACTCTCTCCACCTATCTGGTCGGGTTTTCTGTAGGTCAGATTATTTATGGGCCTGTCTCGGACAAATATGGCCGCAAGCCGGTCATCCTGTTTGGATTGGTGGCCTATACGCTGGCCTCTCTTGCGTGCATGTGGGCGCAATCGATCGAAGCGCTCATACTTCTGAGGGCTGTGCAAGCCTTTGCGGCTGCCGCACCCATTATCCTTGCCCGTGCGATCATTCGCGATCTTTATGAAGGCACGCAAGCCGCGCGGCAATTGTCGATCATGACCAGCGTATCAGGCTTTGGACCCATGGCGGCGCCCTTGCTGGGCGGAGTGTTGCAAGTGGCCTTTGGCTGGCGCTCCGTCTTTGCCGCTATGTTTCTCATTGGCCTTGTGCTCTTGGTGGCGATGGTGAGCTTGATGCCTGAGACAATCCGCGAGAGGCAGAGCGAGAGGCTCTCCATTGCGTCGATTTTTAACAGCTTTGGCGTGATTGCACGCAATTCACTCTTTCGCACTTATGTCAGCATTCAGATGAATGTTTATACCTGCGTCTTCAGCTTTATTTCGACATC
The DNA here is from genome assembly GCA_903903935.1 of uncultured Hyphomicrobiales bacterium. Lineage (GTDB taxonomy): Bacteria > Pseudomonadota > Alphaproteobacteria > Rhizobiales > Beijerinckiaceae > Terripilifer. The sequence goes on from CAIVAX010000167.1 coordinate 2,829, forward strand.
CTCACTGATTTTGCAAAATCAATATGGCTGCACACCGCTGGAATTCAGTTTTGCCTTTTTCACTGTCTCCTTGGCCTTTCTAACGGGCACGTTTTTAAACCGTGTTTTGATGCGCCGCATGAGCTTGGATGCCACTATTGGCATTGGCATTATCTGCCTGTGCGTGGGTGGCTGGGCGCATATTGTGGGTGTGAGTCTGTTTCCGCAAAATGTGTATATCTTCGTTGCGCCGGTCATTCTGGTGTTCAATGGCGTTGGGCTCATATTCCCGCTGTCGATTGCCTCTGCCTTAATGCCCTTTCCTGAGCGTGCGGGCGCGGCCTCTTCCCTCATGGGCGTGTGCCAAATGTTATTTGCAGCTCTTGTTGGCGCCATTCTGGGCACTTTGATTGATCACAGTCCCTTGCCACTGAGCTTTGTCTTAGCGGGGGCTGGATCCTGTGCGGGCGTGATCTTTATCGCCACACGCACTCTTCGCCGCGCGGCGCAGGCTTAAGCCTCGGCAAGCCTGTCAATCGCCTGCAGCAATTGGGCAATATCCTGATCGCGTGAGAGGCGATGATCCCCATCTTTAATCAAGGTGAGTGTCACAGGATCGCTGGCCAAATGTTCAACTAAGGTCAGCGCATGCGAATAGGGCACATCGGGATCCTGCATGCCCTGCAGAATATGCACGGGGCAGTAGCTGCGAATGGGTGCGTCCAATAAGAGATGTTGAGCGCCATCTTCCAACAAACCCTGTGTGATCGGTGTTGGCGCTTCCGCATAGGGGGATGGCAAGTACCAGACACCCTTTGTCGCGAGATCCTGGCGGGCACTGTCTGGCAAGCGCGGCAACAGAAGAGCCTGCGTGAAATCAACGGCTGGCGCAATCAGCACAAGACCTGCAAGCCGCTCGGCCTGACCCAATTGCGCAAGTTGGCGTGCGATCAGTAAAGTTATCCAGCCGCCCATCGATGAGCCAATGAGAATCTGCGGGCCCTTCGTACAATTTTGGATAATGGCCAGCGCATCGGCGAACCAAGCGCCGATGGTGCCTTGCGCAAACTCACCTTGCGATTCGCCATGGCCGGAATAATCAAACCGCGTAAAGGCCAAGCCTTTGGTTCTGGCCCAATCGGCAATGCGCTGGGCCTTGGTCGATTGCATGTCGGATTTGAACCCCCCGAGCCAAACCAAGCCCGGTCGCTGCTGGCTCTCATCGCTCCCCTGAAGGTGCCGATAGGCAAGAGCGGGCGATCCGGCGCGGCGTAAAAACTGCGGGGACTCTGGGCCATCGGGTCCAAGCATTTGCGAAACCTTATGATTCAAATGTAGGGTCGAAGGTGATGATTCGACCCGATGGACGAAGCCTGTTCGTGTTCTACTTCAAACTTGCGGCCTGTCCACAAGGCGGCTCGACATGACTTCGTCATTCCCGACTTCGCCCTTCCAGCAAGGCCCGCAGTCTGCTCTAGCAGGCCGGACAATTTTGCAGATCATTCCTGAATTACAGGCTGGCGGCGCTGAGCGCACAACCATTGATATTGCAGCCGCCCTGACAGAAGCGGGCGCACGGGCTCTGGTCGCTTCACAAGGTGGCCGGTTGGTGAGTGAATTACAAGCCAAGGGCGGCTGGTGGATTCCCTTCCCGGCCAAGACCAAAAATCCCTTTGCGATGATGGGCAATGTCGGGCCTTTGGCCGAGCTGATGCAGCGAGAAGGGGTCGATATTATCCACGCGCGCTCTCGCGCCCCTGCTTGGGTCGCCTATGGTGCTGCCCGGCGCCTAAAAAGGCCGTTTGTGACCACTTATCACGGCGCCTATTCGGGCAAATCTGCGCTGAAGACTTTCTATAATTCGGTGATGGCCCGTAGCGATGCGGTGATCGCCAATTCCAGTTTTACCGGCCAAAGGATTGAGCGTCTACATCCCTTCGCGGCCGGGAAAATTCATGTCATCCCCCGCGGTACGGATTTTCATCTGTTCTCGCCTTCCGCGGTTGATCCCAAGCGGGTTCAGAAATTGCGGCAGGACTGGGGGGTCGCGCCTGATGAGCGCATTGTGCTGTTGGCGGCACGGCTGAGCGAATGGAAGGGCCAAAAAATTCTCATAGCCGCCGCAAAACTCCTCAAAGACAAGGGCTTTGACGATGTCCGCTATATTCTGGCCGGCGATGCGCAGGGCCGGGAGGGCTATGTCAAAGAACTGGAGAGCGAGATTGCCAAGCTTAATCTGAGCGGTGTGGTCAAGCTTGTGGGTCATTGCACCGATATGCCGGCCGCCTTCAAAGCCTCTAGTATTGTCACTGTGACCTCAACCGAGCCGGAAGCTTTTGGCCGCAGCGCTGTCGAGGCGCAAGCCATGGGTGCGCCTGTCATTGTTACGGATTTGGGCGCAGTCCCTGAGACAGTTCTGGCGCCGCCCGATGTCGAAGAGAGCGCCCGTACCGGCTGGCGCATTCCCCCTGGCGATGCACCCGCGCTGGCGGACGCCCTTGAGCATGTCTTGGGCATGGGGGCGAATGCGCGCGAGCGCCTGTCCCTGCAGGCACAAACACATGTGCGGCGTCATTTCTCATTGGAGCGCATGTGTCAGGATACTTTGGATGTTTATGCCAAGCTGCTGACAGGCTCAAATTGAAGCTTCCATTCGATTTTCGACGAGTGTGACCTCTACGTAGTTGACAGGCGCTTCAGAACCATGATTTTGCGGTACCGCCCAATGGATACTTTGCTGGCCAGAGCCCAACAATAGATCAGGCCAGCGGGACCAAATCGGTTAAACGACCCAAATCAGATCAACGACATTGAGGAGCACACCATTCGCCGCCCTATGAAAGCCCCGCCCGCGCCCCAAAAAGACGGGCACCGCATTAACCGCGACATCCGAGTTCGCGAGGTTCAGCTGATTGATCACGAAGGCCTGAATCGCGGTACAACGGACATTGTGGAAGCGCTGAGTTTGGCGGAGGAGGCGGGTCTCGATCTGGTCGAAATCGTGCCTAACGCCAATCCCCCGGTCTGCAAAATCCTCGATTACGGCAAATTCCGCTTTCTGGAACAGAAAAAGGCTGCCGAGGCCCGCAAGCGGCAGAAGGTGGTTGAAGTCAAGGAAATCAAGCTCCGGCCGGGTATTGATGACCATGATTACGAGACCAAAATGAAGGCGGTTCGCCGCTTTTTTGAAGAGGGCGACAAGGTCAAGGTCACCTTGCGGTTTCGTGGCCGCGAAATGGCGCATCAGGATCTGGGATTTCGCTTGCTTGAAAAAGTAAAGCTAGAAACTGGTGGAATTGCCAAAGTGGAATTGGAGCCTTCGATGGAAGGCCGCCAAATGATCATGATTCTTGCTCCCCGCTGATCAGATCTGCAGGCGCGCTCGGCCGTTTCGACCTTTGAAATCTGGTGGCGGCGGTTGAGTTTAACTTTCAGGCAGCTGGACCCTGTGTTAGGGGTTTCACCTGTAATCAATTTCGGCTCACAGAGCAGAGTCCTGCGCTCTGAAGCTTCACATTGTCGATCAGGCCCATCCGGGATGGTCGATCAGACCCCTCAGCGATGCATGAGTGAGGTGCATGGGTGAGATGCCAGATGAGTGAAATCCTATGAGCGAACGGCGCTCCGTTTTTGAATATGAAGACCTGCTGGCTTGTGGCCGGGGTGAATTATTTGGCCAAGGCAATGCCCAATTGCCGCTGCCGCCCATGTTGATGTTCGACCGGATCGCGGAAATTTCCGAAACGGGCGGCGCCAATGGCAAGGGCGTTATCCGCGCCGAGCTGGTGGTGACACCGCAACTTTGGTTCTTTGACTGCCATTTCAAAGGTGATCCCGTTATGCCCGGTTGCTTGGGGCTTGATGCGCTCTGGCAATTGGTGGGTTTTTATCTGGGCTGGCTGGGCGCGCCGGGGCGTGGACGGGCTTTGGGCGTGGGCGAGGTCAAATTTTCTGATCAGGTTTTGCCCAGCGTCAAAAAAGTTGTCTATGGCATCGACATCAAACGCGTCTTCAAAGGCAAATTGGTTCTGGGCATTGCCGATGGTTGGCTGGAGGCCGATGGTCGCCGCATTTACGAAGCCAAGGATTTGCGTGTTGGGCTTTTCCAACCCGAGACGCCCCCAGCCCCCTAGAGACTGCGCGTGACTAACTTTCAAGCCTGAACCTTGGTGCAGGCGTGCCTTATCCATGCCGCTGCTTGGCAGCTGCGCATGAAGACAGCTGACAGGAGATTAAAATGCGGCGTGTCGCGATTACCGGATTGGGGATCGTCTCCTCCATTGGCAATAATGCTTCAGAAGTTCTGGCTTCTTTGCAAAGCTCGCGCTCGGGAATCATCCGCGCCGAGAAATATGCCGAATTGGGTTTTCGCTGTCAGGTGCATGGCGCGCCCACACTCAATCCCGAAGATCTGGTGGATCGCCGCGCTATGCGCTTTCACGCCACAGGCACAGCCTGGAACCATGTGGCGATGGATCAGGCGATTGCCGATTCTGGCCTGACGCCTGAAGAGATTTCGCATGAGCGCACTGGCATTGTGATGGGCTCAGGTGGCCCCTCGGCGCGCACTTTGGTGGAATCAGCCGATATAGCGCGCAGCAAAGGACCCAAGCGCGTGGGGCCTTTTGCTGTGCCCAAAGCCATGTCCTCAACGGCATCGGCAACATTGGCGACCTGGTTCAAGATCAAGGGCGTCAATTATTCGATCTCTTCGGCCTGTGCGACATCGAGCCATTGCATCGGCAATGCGGCTGAGATGATTCAATATGGCAAGCAGGACATTATGTTTGCCGGTGGCTGTGAGGAACTCGACTGGACGCTGTCGGTGCTGTTTGATGCGATGGGCGCCATGTCCTCATCCTACAATGATACGCCTGCAACGGCCTCACGCGCTTATGACAAGACGCGCGATGGCTTTGTGATTGCAGGCGGCGCGGGCGTGCTTGTGCTCGAAGAAATGGAACATGCCAAAGCGCGCGGCGCTAAAATCTATGCCGAGCTTGCTGGCTATGGCTGCACATCCGATGGCTATGATATGGTGGCGCCCTCTGGCGAAGGCGCCGAGCGCTGCATGCGCATGGCCCTTTCAACAGTGAAGACGCCGATTGATTACATCAATCCGCATGCCACCTCGACACCAGTTGGCGATCTGAAAGAAATTGAAGCCATTCGCAAAGTCTTTGGTGCAGGCGATAAATGCCCGCCCATCTCAGCAACCAAATCCATCTCCGGCCATTCGCTGGGCGCTGCGGGCGTGCAAGAGGCGATATATTCGCTTTTGATGATGCAGAATAATTTCATCACGCCGAGCGCCAATATCACTGAGCTTGATCCGGCTTTTAAAGATATGAATATCATTCGTCAAAGGCGCGACAATGTAGCTCTGAGAACCGTTATGTCGAATTCCTTCGGCTTTGGCGGCACCAATGCAACGCTGGTGTTTAAACATGTCGACGCCTGAGACTGTGATTCCCACTGGCACGTTGATGCAAGGCAAGCGCGGCCTGATTATGGGCGTGGCGAATGATCATTCAATTGCGTGGGGCATTGCGCAGGCGCTCAGAGCGCAAGGCGCTGAGCTGGCCTTCACTTATCAGGGCGAGGCATTGGGCAAGCGTGTGCGGCCTCTGGCCGCAAGCCTAGGGTCCGATCTTGTTGTGCCCTGTGATGTGGAAGACATTGCCAGTGTCGATGCTTTGTTTGACGAACTTAAAGCCAAATGGGGACGATTGGATTTTCTCGTTCATGCCATCGGCTTTTCTGACAAGAGCGAGCTCAAGGGCCGCTATATTGACATGACCACGCGTGAGAATTTCGTTCGCACCATGGTCATTTCCTGCTTCTCCTTCACTGAATTGGCGCAGCGCGCCGCTCCCATGATGAATGAGGGAGGTACATTATTGACCCTCACCTATGGCGGCGCCACACGCGTCATGCCCAATTATAATGTGATGGGTCTTGCCAAAGCCGCGCTGGAATCCAGCGTGCGCTATCTAGCCAGCGATCTGGGCCCCAATGGTCTTCGCGTGAATGCTTTGTCGGCTGGCCCGATCCGCACATTGGCGGGCGCAGGCATTGGCGAGGCGCGGGCCATGTTCACCTTTCAGCGGGCCCATTCGCCGCTACGGCGCTCGCTGACGATTGAAGATGTCGGTGGCTCGGCTTTGTATCTGCTCTCGCCTTTGAGCGCGGGCGTGACAGGCGAGATTCATTTTGTCGATGCGGGCTATAATATCATCTCCATGCCACGGCCTGAGGATTTGCGTCAGGACGAGACAGAAGGCTGATTTTTTCGACTTCAGAAAATTTAACACTTTATCGCTAGATTATTTCAATGGATGTTGGGCCGACCCTTATGGGTTGCCCCATCATCGCCGCCCCGTTGAGTACTCGCGATCTTATGTTGACCCAGTCAGATCTTAATCTATCCCGTGCATCGGCACAGACCTCGCTCAAAGAGGATGTGTTGCATCGCCTGCCCATTAGCACTTTAGCCTGTGCGCTTTGGCTGATCCTGTCGTTCATTTATTACCAAGCGCGCAGCGATCAAATCCTCGTCAGCTGGACCAGCCCTGATGATGCTTTGCGTTTGCTGCAAATCCGGCAATGGCTCGCTGGCGCCTCCTGGTTTGATTTGCACATTCCGCGCATGGGATTTGATCAATCCTATCTCTCGCATTGGTCACGTTTGATTGATGCGCCCATTGGCGCGATGATCAAACTGTTTGGCCTTTTTCTGGAACCTGCGCGGGCGGATTATTGGGCGCTTGTCATCTGGCCGCTCTTGCCCTTTGTGCTGACGATTGTCGCCGTGGTTAAAACCACAGAACTGCTGGCTGGTCGTTATGCGGCTTTGATGGCGCTTTTCAGCATATTATTTTTGTTTCTGGGGCATATGCAATTTACCCCCGGCAGCATTGATCATCATAATGTGCAGATCATGCTGGCAATGGCCTTTATCTATGCCAGCCTGCGTGCGCCACAAGACCAAAAATGGGCATTAGGGGCGGGAGTTCTTGTCGCCTTGGCGCTGGCGATTGGAATTGAATCGCTGGCTCTGCTGGCAATTGCTCAGGGCGCTTATGTTCTGCGCTTTGTTTTTGATCCGCACACAACGCGCCATTTAAAAACCTTTGGCCTGTCTTTGGCGATCAGTGGTCTTAGCGTGTTTGTGCTGACCATTCCGCCCTCGCTGTATCAGCTGACAGCCTGTGATGCGTTTGCGGTGAATTGGCTGGGTATGCTTTTGGTCGGCGGGCTGGGATTGACGCTGATGGATTGGGCGCAGCAGCGTGGTCTGACATCCTCTTGGCAACAGAGAGTGGTCTTGGCTGGTGGGCTTGGTGGGCTCACGATTGGCGTTTTTCTTGGGATTGAGCCAGCCTGTCTCAAAGGACCCTTTGCGCAATTTGATCCGCGTTTATTTCCGCTCTGGCTTGATCACACGCAAGAAATGCGACCCATTGGCGGAGTGTTTGCGCAATCGCTGACCACAGGTCTGTCGATTTATTATTTCCCTATCCTTGCAATGCTTGTGGCACTTTTGCTGTGCCTCAGAGACAGACGGGTTGAGACCTTCATTCTCACTGCCCTTTTGCTGAGCGCAGTCGTTTTGGGCTGCATTAATGTGCGGCAAATCATCTATGCCCATTGGCTCGGTGTGATCTTGGTCTCGCTCTATGCATTTGCGCAGCTCAAAGAGCGCCTTTGGTCCTTTGATCCTCGATCCATCGGATTTTTGGTTTTTCTCAATCCTTTCCTTTTGCCCAATCTACCTATGTTGGGAATGGCTCACGCTGAACCACACCCCACACACAGCTCCTCGCAAATGTGTTATCAAGCTGCCACTTATCAGCAGCTGGCCAGCTTGCCGCCGGGGTTGGTATTCGCGGATTTGAATCTCGCCAGCACGATTTTGCTGCTCACCCCCCATCGCATTGTCGCGGGTCCCTATCATCGGCTCAATGAGGATATCGTCTTTGCCAAACAGATGATGCAGATGGAGCCTAGGGGAGCGATTGCGGCTTTGCGAGATCGCGGTATTGGCTATGTGGTCACCTGTGCCAGCTTTAATGAGCCGATTGTCAGCACACAGGATCCCGATAAGGCTTTGTATCCTGCGCTGATTTCAGAGCATGTCCCTGATGATCTCGAGCGCTTGCACCCCGCCGGCCAAGAATTACAAATTTGGCGGATCAAGCCCAAGGCTGAGTAAAAAAGGCTGAGTAAAAGTGCTCAGCCAAGATGAACAAAGCTTAATTTGAAAAGAGGTCGGCAGGGAGGTACTCTCTTCCTGCCTCTTTCAGGAGCTTTATAGGATGTCCCATCATCGCAAAATTGTGCTTGGTCTTATCCTCGCTACTACGACCAGCCTCATCGGCCTGGCAGCCTTTGCTCAACAACGCGGGCCTGAAGATCGCCCTCGCGCCCGCGCCGAGCGCCCTGCCTTGAGCGATGAAGATCGCACTGCTTTTCAAGATGCCAGATTAGCAGCATTGCGGGCTGGATTGCGCCTTACTCCTGATCAAGACAAGCTTTGGCCTGCTCTTGAAACAGCTTTGCGCGATATGGCGAAAAACCGTCCCGATATGCAGAGGCCCCAAACTTCTGAAGGCCAGAAAACTGCTGATAGCCAAAAAGCTGCTGAAGGCCCGCAGGCGGGCGCCAATCCCTTTGCGCGCCTGCGCGAACGCGGCGAGGCGGACCGCGCGCGCGGCGAAGCAGCGGTCAAAATGGCTGATGCCGCCAGCCCTTTGTGGAACAGTCTGACAGACGAGCAGAAGAAGCGCTTTCCCCTGCTCATGCGCTCTATGATGGGTCCCTCTGACCGCATGGCAGGATCGATGATGGCAGGCCCCATGATGGAAAACCCGATGATGTCTCGCCCTGACAGGCGCAATGAGGATATGCAAAGGCGCGGTCCTCCAAGACGCGATGAGGGCGCGGACACGCGCCGCCGCCAGCGTCCTGATCGGGATGAGGAGATGAAGCCCTCTGATCGCGCTGAGCCGCCAGCTATGGAGCATGGCGAAGATCACGACATGCAGGGCCGTTTTGATCGCCGTATGCCGCCAGATGGCATGCGCAATCGACAAGAGCGTCCCGAGAGACAAGATCGTCAAGATAGACAAGAGCGCCGCGATCGGCCTGAGCGCAGCAGCGATAGACCCGAACAGCGCGGCGATCTTCCTGCGACCATTTTCCCGATTCGCTCGATGGGACCTGTCGAGCGGATTTATCCATAGACGCGCCCATCCCTGAGCCCTAATCTTGCCTCATGGGAGGCGGATTTGGATCAGCATTCGAACATAGCATCACATCAGGGGATTGACTCCAGCGATCCCTTGAAAGCTCCCGCGCCGCTTGTGATCGCCAAGCAGGGTTATTTCTTTGTTGGCGGGCAATATTTTGAAGGGCCTGATGGTCGCTATATGGGCGGCCAGATGTATGTCGAATATCAAATCCCGCATCATCAAACCAAGCCCTGGCCGATTGTCTTCTTCTCTGGTGGCGGACAGAGCGGCCTGAATTATACGGGCACGCCGGATGGGCGCGAGGGCTGGGTGCAGTATTTTCTGCGCCAAGGCTATGCCACTTATGTTCTCGATCAGCCGGCGCGTGGACGCTCGCCCTGGCATCCAGAAATGGGGGCCCTAACGCGCCATTCCACGCAACGTGTGGAGCGCCAATTTACCGCACCCGCCAGCGCGCGCCTCTGGCCGCAAGCGCATTTGCACACGCAATTTCCCGGAAGCGGGCAATTTGGCGATCCGATCTTTGATCAGACCTTGGCGCAGAATTTTCCCTCCCTCGCCAGTTTTGCCCGCCAACAAGAGCTCAATCGCGATGCAGGCGCAGCCCTGCTCGACAAAATTGGTCCCGCGATTTTGCTCACCCATTCGCAATCTGGCACTTTTGGTTGGCTGGTGGCTGATGCACGGCCGGGATTGGTCAAGGCCATTCTCGCAATCGAGCCCTCGGGCCCGCCCGTTTATGACAATGTGACGATTGGTGCGCCCGATTGGTTCAAAGAAGGGCCCTTCACCAAGCCCTATGGGTTGACCGCTGCGCCTTTGGCTTATGATCCACCGCTGCAAGATGGCGAGCAACTTGCCTTTGTGCGGCAAGACACAGCCGATGGGCCCGAACTGGTGCGCTGCTGGTCACAGGCTGAACCCGCCCGGCAGCTCACCCATTTGCGCGATGTGCCTGTGCTGATTGTGCAAGGCGAGGCCTCTTATCACGCACCCTTTGATCATTGCACGCAGGCCTATCTCGAACAGGCTGGTGTTGCGGTGTCTTATCTGCGCCTGGCTGATCATGGGCAAAGCGGCAATGGTCATATGCTGATGATCGAAAAAAATAATCATGAGATTGCGGCACTGATCGCGCAATGGATGCAGACTCATTTCACATGGCCCCATGCAGACATACCGACACAGGACAGACCGTGAGTGATAGAGTGCAAAATGAGACGAGTGCTGATCGTTTGTTGAACGCTCTGGGCAATGTCTATCTGCGTTTGCCAGAGAGTGCTTATGCGCGCCACACGCCACAGCCCGTTGAGCAGCCGCAATTGATCTATTTCAATCGCGCCTTGGCGCAAGAGCTCAAGCTTAATCTTGATCTCTCCAACGACGAGCAATTGGCGCATATTTTTGCAGGAACGCATCTGCCCCAACACGCGCAGCCCATTGCCCTCGCCTATGCAGGCCATCAATTTGGCTATTTCAATCCCCATATGGGTGATGGCCGTGCGCTGCTGTTGGGAACAGTGGAAGATCAAAACGGCCATTTACGCGATTTGCAATTCAAAGGCTCGGGCCCCACGCCTTATTCCAGACGCGGCGATGGTCTGGCGGCGCTTGGGCCTGTGTTGCGCGAAACAATCGTCAGTGAGGCCATGCAGGCTCTGGGCATTGCGACCACACGCACATTAGCTGCCATTGCGACACATCAGCCAGTCTATCGCGAAAAAAAGCTGCCGGGCGCTGTGCTCACGCGCGTGGCGCGCAGTCATATTCGTATTGGCACGTTTGAATATTGTGCTGCCCGCGGCGATCAAGCTTTGCTCAGAGCCTATCTTGATCTGGCAATTGAGCGGCATGATCCTGATCTGATCGGCATGGCCAATCCGGCGCTGGCCTTTCTCAAGCGTGTGATTGCGCGGCAAGCCAGCCTGATTGCACAATGGATGCAGATTGGGTTTATCCATGGCGTGATGAATACAGATAATATGACAGTCAGCGGTGAGACGATTGACTATGGTCCGTGCGCTTTTATCGATCACTTCAGCCATGACAAATGTTTTAGCTCGATTGATGAAATGGGCCGCTATGCCTATGGCAATCAACCCAAGATTGGTTTGTGGAATCTCACACGTCTGGCGCAAGCGTTATTGAGTGAGATTGATCCTGACCAAGACAAGGCCATTGAGCTGGCACGTGCTGCGCTTGAGGAGTTTCAACCCCTTTATACCCATGAATGGCTCAAAGCCATGCGGGCAAAGCTCGGGTTGTACACCCGTGAAGAAACTGATCAGGCCTTGATCAAGGACTGTCTTGATCAATTCGAGGCCCATAAGCTCGACTTCACTTTGACTTTTCGCGATCTGAGCGAAGCTGCGCAGAGTCAAAAGATCAGCGCGGCTTATCTGCCGATGCAAGATTGGTTTGATCAATGGCAGGCGAGATTGACCCGTCAGCCGCAGTCAAGAGATGAGGCGTCCGCGCTCATGCGCTCGGTCAATCCCCGTTTCATTCCTCGCACGCATCGCATTGAAGAGGCCATTGAGGCTGCGATCACGACAGATGATTATTCTTTGTTTCATACGCTGATGAGAGTGCTCGCCAAGCCCTATGAAGAACAACCCCTGATGGCCGCCTATGCCGAGCCGCCCCGCGATGATGAGCGCGTGCTGGTGACCTTTTGCGGGACTTAAGATTTGTAGAGTTTAACCAGCGCATCGGCGCCGCGCGCAATCAATCCAAGGTCACTTCCTGTGGCCACAAAGCTAAAGCCATCCGTCAGAACTTTGCGACAATCCTGTTCCCGCGCCGATAAAAAGCCCGCCGCTTTGCCCTGTGCGCGCGCTTGTGCGCCCACATCAAGAATGGTCGGCCAAACTTCAGGCCGATCCCAATCATTGGGAAAGCCAAAATCGGTCGATAGATCGGCTGGTCCAACAAACAGACCATCAATCCCCTCAACAGCAGCGATTTCGTGACTGAGCGCTGCGGCCTTGCGGGTTTCAATCTGCGCCAGAACGCAGATTTGTGACTCGGCGCGGCGAAAATAATCTGGCACACGGCCATAGAGATTGGCCCGTGTTGTTCCTGCAACGCCTCTTATGCCCTTGGGCGGATAGCGCGTGGCAGCCACGGCCAGACGCGCCTCATCCGCACTTTGGATGAAGGGAAACAGAAAGCTGCGCACACCGCAATCGAGCAGGTGTTTGACGAGCACAGGATCATTCCAAGGCAGACGGATGATGGGTTCTGCCGTCCCGCCCACAAGACTGCGTAATTGATGCATAACATCGCCCACATCATTGGGCGAATGTTCCATATCAATCACCAGCCAATCAAAGCCCGCCGAGGCCACGGCTTCGCACACACTTGGTGCGCAGGACATCAGCCACAGACCAATCTGCACCTTTTTATCGGCAAGGGCCTGTTTGAAATGATTGATGGGAAGATCGCTCTGCATCCACATATCCTTTCCTGTCACGCCGAGATTGCAGACCAGCCGCCGGCACACAAGTCAGACTTGCGGTCAGATTGATAAATTTTTGGGATTACCTGTTGGACGCACAAAAGTTAAATTTTGAAGGATTGATCCCGCCAGGCTCAAGGTCTCAGTGCTTACCGCCGCGCGTTTACCCCGTCAGAGTCTCATGCTATCTTCATTGTATGTCAAAGACCATCTCGCACGCAGCATGGAGGGTGAAATGGCTGAACAACCAAACATTATCGCCGCCTTTAGTGCCGATCAGGTCACCAAACTCACTGGCCTCACCAAAAGCCAATTGGCTTTTTGGGATAAGACAAGCTTTTTTCCCCCGCAATATGCCTCTGAAAATAGGCGCTCTGCTTATTCGCGGATTTATTCCTTCGAGGATCTCGTTGGACTAAGGACGCTCAGCGTCCTGATGAATGGGCATCATGTGCCAATGGCGCATCTCAAAGACGTTGCGCACAAGCTGTCCCGATATACTGCGCGGCCATGGTCTGACATCAAACTCATGGTCTGGAAGCGCAAGGTTCAGTGGATTGAACCCGATACGGGCCTTCCTGCAGGCATTGTCGACGGTCAATATCTCATGATCGAGATTGCCAACATTGTGGAGGATATGAAATCTGCTGTCCAGAAAGAGCGCGAGCGCGATCCTGCCGAAATAGGCAAGATTTCTCGACGCAAGTTTATTGCCCATAATCAAGCGGTGATAGCTGGAACGCGAATTCCAGTTGGCGCGATTCAACGCTTTTTGAAAGCCGGATATTCGATTGATGAGATTATCAAAGAATATCCCACGCTGACTGAAAGTGATGTGAAAGCAGCCCTATCTTTCCGCGAGCCCAAATCCGTTGCGTGAGGCCGGATAGGCCCCGTCTGCGTTTCTTCCTTGATGAAAGCATTCCCGATTCTGTCGGGAGTATCTTGCGCGAAGCAGGCCATGAAGCCGTCTTACTCCGCGATAGCGGATTGGCACGAGGTTCGGCTGATCCTTTAGTTTGCGCTTATGCTGAAGTGAGCGAGTCAATCCTTGTCGCGATTGATGGCGACATGAAGCAGATTGCAAAACTGCATGGTATTGGGAATGGGCGCTTCAAAAATTTGAACCTCCTAAAAATTTCTTGTCCAGAACCAGACGCAGCTCGTCGGCTCAAGAGTGCACTGTCGTTGATCGAACATGAGTGGGGCGTAGGGGCAGGCAAGCCGCGGCGGCTGTTTGTCGAAGTTGCATCCAATGTGATCCGCACAGTCAGATAGTTCAATCTACTTTAAAACAAAATTTCTTAGATTTTTGCTGAGCCAAATAGAAAACCGGCCGGAGTGATCCGGCCGGTTGAAAGGTTAAACTGATTTGATCAGTCTCAGTATTTAGCGACGACCTTGGAGGGGCCGCTCAAATCCTTCATCGTCAGATCAGCCGAGAGGGTGAGCATGAAGCGATTGCCGCACCAGTTGGAACGACCCGAGACATTGCCGGCCGGATCGCTGCTGACTGCATAGCATTGCGACTTGTTCAGATTGCTGCCGAAGTAGCGCGCATCAACTGTGAACACCTTGTAAGCGTAGGAGACGCCGGCATTCCAAGTGTTATAGCTGGGGAAAGCGAACTTGCCGAAGATCGATGTGGCAGAGGTTGTGCCCAGATATTGACGGCCATATTCACCCGACACTGAGAAGCCTGTCTCGCCAAATGTATATTTGGAGGTCAAAGAGGCATAGGTGCTGGCAAAGCCATAACGATTCCAGTTTGGCGAATAATAGACATTGGCGCCAATGTTGAAGGAATCCGTGATGTTGTAGCTCGGCTTGACATAGAGCTCGAGGAAGCTTGGGTCGCGAGCGGTTGTGGCTGTGTAAGTGCCGCCGGGATTGGTGCGTGTGTTTTGAACCAGACCCGCTGCATTGATCCAATATTGGCTCTTATTGCCGGGATAGACATAATAAATGCCGCCGACATCAACGCTGAACTGACCAACAGTCTGACGAACACCGGTGTAGAGATCGAGTTCGGCGGCGGGGGAGGTCGGGAGCTTCACGGCCCAGGGCTGAACGCCAGCATAGAACTGGGTATCGCCAATGTTGTAGCGAGCTTCGCCATAAACGGTCGCGCTAGGATTGCCAGCAGTCTGCGAAACGCCACGAGAAACATAATCGGACATCAATTTAGCGCCGAAGGCAAAGTCAAAGCCTGAGGGAGCAGCGGCGACCGGCGGAGGAGCAGCCTCCTTCTTGGAGGGCAGGTCAGCTGCGAAAGCTGAAAAGGTGGACAGGCTGAGTGCCGAAGCGGCGACAATGGCGGAGATCTTCATTATTAACTCCTCTGAAGTGATCCTGAGGCATTTTCTAGCGGGACTCGCAGGAAAAGCCTCGACGAAATGCTAAGCAAAGTGCCAACTTATTAGGCAAACTTAACGATTCAAAAGGACTTGTTGCAAATATACTACAAATCTGCTGTCCCATTCTGAGACTTACTGGTTTTTGTTTCCTCTCAACTTGCCTGAGGCTGACGTGATTGCTGTATCCACAGGCTCATTGTCTCGATTTTGCCCGGCGATCCGAGGCCGCCCTTGCAAAGGGCGAATCATTTCACCCAAAAGGGAGGATGAGCGAGCTGCCAGTTTCGACCCCAAATCAAATTGGCTTTGATCTCCCCTTCATGATTCAAGAGTCCGGATCGCAAAGGTTTGGAGCGCGCTTGCATGGCTGGCTGAGCCTCGTGCCAGCCGATCTCGATTTGCTCACTGCACGTAGCTCGCTGTTTCTCACCCCAGCAGAGCTTGATATCGTCCTCAGCGCGCCTCATCGGGCGCGGCGGCACAGCCTGCTGATGGGTCGCTATGCTGCCAAACGGGCTGTGCGGGCGCTTTTGCCAGACCGAAGCTGGCAAGATTGCACCATACAGTCAGGTCCACTGGGCGAGCCTTTGTGTGTGGGAGACAATTTGCCAGAGCTCACTCTAAGTCTGTCACATTGTGACACTCTGGCGCTCGCAGCAATCCTGCCGCAGGACTGTCGTTTAGGCGTCGATGTGGAATGTCTGCGCCCTGATCTTGTGGAGAGTCTCGCAAGTCACAGTGCTGACAGAGAAATTGCGCTTTTGCCCAACGTGCTTGAATGGACGTTGGGGCAAAAAATGCTGGCGCTTTGGTGCCTGAAGGAGGCGCTCGCCAAAGCACACAAGACGGGCTTCACCCTGCCCTTTGATCAATTCGACATCTCTGATCTGACTTTTGATCAAGGCTGGCTGCAGGCGCGCTTTACCAATCTACCCGGCTATCAGGCGCAATGCCTGTGGACGCACCAGCATTGTCTGGCCCTCGCCTTTACTCAGCCCGGTACATTGCTGATCGACACGCACGCATTGTGCCGCATATTGGCCACGCTCGAGCAGAGCCAATCAAGACGATAAGTGAAGTGACGGGAAATTGATGTGAATTGAAGGTTTGGTGGAGCTGATGAGATTCGAACTCACGACCTCTGCAGTGCGATTGCAGCGCTCTCCCATCTGAGCTACAGCCCCAATAAGAGGCTGTTTACGGGCCTAAATGCAGACTGTCAACGAAGCTGGGTCCTGCCTGCCGGTCAAAATGACCGCTTCAGGGGCTGCGAGCCTGTCAAAGCTAAACTATTCCCCAATGAACTGAGGGACTGGTTGCACACAAGAGTGAGCATGGTTACATCTGTCAGATCAATCCTGTGGCCTGGAGCCCTCAATGCACGCCCTTTTTAGTGTGATCCTGCTGGCACTTGAACTTTATACTTATATCATCGTCGGTGTGGCCATTTTGTCCTGGCTGATCGCCTTCAATGTGGTGAATATGTACAATGATCTGGTCCGCTCGATCTGGACGGGTTTGAACGCGCTGACCGAGCCAGCGCTAAAACCGATCCGCCGGTTTCTGCCCTCGATGGGCGGCATGGATATTTCGCCGGTCATTTTGCTGCTGATCATTTATTTCATCCGCCAATTGATCATTGATAATTTCTACCGCATGTCGTTCTGACATTGAGATGATCATTTGGAGATGATCATTTGGAGGTGATCATTTGACGTTTGATCGAGATCACGCTTGGTCAATCAAAACGGATGGTCTGATCCTGAGCGTACGGCTGACACCCAGATCCTCGCGCGATGCGCTGGAAGGTGTGGAACTCCTCAGTGATGGCAAAGCCATTGTCAAAGCCCGTGTCAGGGCTGTTGCCGATCAAGGCAGGGCTAATGCAGCCTTGCTGCAGGTGGTCAGCCAGGCTTTGAAAGTGCCTGTGAGCAAGGTCACGCTTCAATCAGGGAGCACCAGCCGCATGAAAACCATCCGTGTAGAGGGCGATGGCGCTGTGCTTGCTGCATCACTTGCCAAAGCGCTGCAATTGGCTTTGGATGAAGCGAACAAGCCTAAGCACGAGTGAATGATTGCACGCAAAGCAGAGCTAACCGATTGATCAAGGTAAAGAGGCGATGATGACCAAGACCAATAGGGGCCGCTTTTTCGAAGACTTCCGGCTGGGGGATCACATTCGCCATGCCACACCGCGCACGATCAGCACGGGCGATGTGGCGCTCTATACGGCGCTTTATGGCAATCGCTTTGCGGTGCAATCAGCCGATAGTTTTGCGCAGGCTCTGGGCTATGAGCGCAGCCCCGTGGATGATCTTTTGGTCTTTCACATTGTTTTTGGTAAAACAGTTCCGGATATTTCGCTCAATGCTGTTGCCAATCTTGGCTATGCAGGATGCCGCTTTCTCGCCCCCGTCTATCCGGGCGATAGTTTGCATTCCGTCTCCGAAGTGATCGGCCTGAAAGAAAATTCCAATCGCCAGACAGGCGTTGTCTATGTGCGCTCGCAAGGCTTTAATCAACACGGCACATTGGTGCTCGATTATATTCGCTGGGTGATGGTGCGCAAAAGCGCGGACGATGCAGCTTCACCGCCTGAACATGTGCCAAGCCTGCCTAAAATTCTTCAGCCCGAGGCTTTGGGCGATGCCTGCCCGGCGCTCACTACGAATCATTATGATCGCGGCTTGGCTGGATCGCCCTATCTATGGGGCGATTATACTGTGAGCGAAAAGATTGATCATGTGGATGGCATGACCATTGAAGAAGCCGAACATCAAATGGCAACGCGTCTGTATCAGAACACAGCCAAAGTGCATTTCAATCACTATAGCGAGTCACAGGGTCGGTTTGGCAAACGCCTCATTTATGGTGGCCATGTGATGTCGCTGGCCAGAGCGCTGAGCTTCAATGGGCTCGCCAATGCCTTTCACATTGCTGCAATCAATGGTGGGCGCCATGTCGCGCCGATTTTTGCGGGTGAGACTGTATTTGCTTGGTCGGAGATTTTGGATAAAGCAAAACTCGATGGCCGCGACGATGTGGCAGCGCTGCGCTTGCGCACGCTGGCCACCAAAAACCATCCCTGTTCAGATTTTCCATTGCAGGAGAAGGATGCTTATCATCCGGCCATAATTCTTGATCTGGATTATTGGGTGCTGATGCCCGTTTGAATTTAGCGTCCGCTTGCTGCGCGTTTGAAAAAATCAAAAATCATGCGAGCCGAATCAATATCATTATTCTGAGCTCCAACAGCTGCGCCGCGCGAAGAGGGCGTGCGCCGCCCGGGAATCGTGTGTCCGCCGCCTTCAATGCGCAACAATTCAACAGGCACATTACAGCCAGCCAATTTTTCGGAAATCACCCGCGAGCCATCATTGGGATCACGATCAGGAAAATCAACACGGGTGATTTGTTGGCTGCATTTTGCCGCATCGGCAAAGGGCACCAAGCTCGCCTGTGTCGAGACGACATCATCAGTATAATCAGCGAGGCTTGCTTTACCGCCATTGAAGGGCACCAGCGGATCTCCCGTGCCATTGACCAACAAAAAGGGCAGCGGCTTGGATGGCTTGCAATTGCTAGCCAGATCAGCAGGAAGATTGGCGATGAGCGCGGCCGCCCCGGCAAACAGATCCGTCGATTCGCAGGCCAGACGCATGGCCAACATGCCGCCTGATGAGACACCGGCAACGTAAATCTTGCGTTTATCCGCCACGCCATCGGCGACCAGCTTGGTGATAATGGCTCTGACAAATTGAGCATCATCTGTTGCGGGTCCAGATGCCTTGCCAACATCCCAACGCCCACCAATCGCTACTGGATAGACGAGGACAGCGCCCGATTTACGGGCGATGTCATCCAGCCCCAGACTGCGCTGCAGGCGGGTGACGCTGCCACGGCCCGCATGAAAAACGATGATAGTTGTGCGTGGCGTCTTTTTTAATCGCGAGGTCTCGACCAGACGCAGATTGCGACTATGGCCATTCACCTCAATGGTGGCCCGTGTATCTGCCGCCCTCGCCGTGTGAGGGATGAGCATCATGATCAAGCCCGCCAGTCCCCATAGGACCAGAAGGGCAATATTGGAAAACTGGCGATTTTGACCTGACATGGCCATCCAATCCGAGTGAGTTTTAAAATAATCTGTTCAGACTGTTTGAAACTAAGTGCAAAAACTCAGGCAGTCGGGATCATTTTGAGGAAGACTGACAAGAAATAGGAGACTCCTTTATGTATACTCCTTTCTAGCGATAAAAGTGAGTCGTTTTGATGTATTCTTCAAATGATTTGCAAGATGCAATCCAGGCTGGGCAATTACGTGTGCTCTATCAGCCTCAGCTGACTGCGGATGGCCAGAAAATTGTTTCCGTTGAAGCTCTGGTGCGCTGGGCGCATCCGGTTCATGGCCTGCTGGGACCGGGGCATTTCGTGCCTTTGGCTGAGAAAACTGGCATGATCATCGAGCTGGGCGAGACCGTTCTACGACAAGCTTGCCAAGATGCCATGCGCTGGCCCGATCTGAGCATTGGTGTCAATGTCTCTCCCTTGCAGTTCCGCGATCCAGCCTATGCCGACAAGCTGGAACATATCGTGCGCGACTCAGGCTTGCCGTTTGAGCGTTTGGAGCTCGAGATTGTTGAAAGCTCTTATTTTGATGATCCCGACAAAGCGGACAAAATTCTGCGCCGCATAAGAGATCTGGGTATTAAAATCGCTCTGGATGATTTTGGCACCGGCTATTCCTCGCTCTCTTGCCTGCTGCGCCTGCCTCTGGACCGAATCAAGATTGATCGCTCGTTCGTCAGTGGCATTGATACGGTGCGCTCAGCCTCAATCGTGCACGCCATTATTGCTTTGGCCCGCGCCATTGGCCTCAAAGTCACAGCTGAGGGTATTGAAACCGATGACCAGCAAAAATTCCTGCGCGCGGCTGGAGCCCATATGCTGCAGGGCTTTTCATTTTCTATGCCGGTGACTGCGGAGCGGATTGATCAGCTTTTAGTGAGCGGCGAGCCCATTCGCGGCATCACATGATCAAGACTGGCCTGACTTTTGGGTCAAAGGCCGTACGGCTTCGCGCAGCACATAGCGGATTTGATAGCTCAGCAAGCGCCAATTCACAGGCTTGACCACGAAAGAGGTCGCGCCCAGTCGATAGGCTCTGTCGATTGAATCCACATCCTCGCGGCCCGTCACAACAATGATGGGCATGGTCTTGATCGTGTGTATGACGCTCTTGTTGTTGGCACACG
>CAIVAX010000168.1 GCA_903903935.1 uncultured Hyphomicrobiales bacterium
AAGGCGTACAGGAGCATGGCGTTCAAGGTGCCATCTGTCCAGTTGCCGAACCCTGAGCCTGTATGGTTCGATTGTCAGCGCTCTTGACCCTCTGTAAGAGGGACAAACGGGTCACAGTCCATCTTGCCCGACATTTGGAATGCAGGTTGGTCGATGCGTATTCTCCTTCTGGCCATTGGGCGCATGAAATCAGGCCCCGAGCGTGAATTGCTCACGCGCTATCTCGAGCGAGCCAGCCATATCATCCGACCGGCCGGATTAACCGGGCTCGACTGGCGGGAAATTGAAGAAAGTCGGGCTCGCCGGGCTGAAGATCGTAAGGCTGAAGAAGCTGCCGCGCTGAAGGCCGCGCTCCCTGTTGGAGCCCAAATCATTTTTCTGGATGAGCGGGGACGCAGCCAATCAAGCCCGGATTTTGCAAATCAAATCAGTTTGAAGCGGGATCAAGGCTGTCCGGCTTTGGTCTTTGTGATTGGCGGGCCTGATGGGATAGACTCGGATTTGCTTAAGCAGGGAACCAGTCTGGCCTTTGGGGCCATGACCTGGCCGCATCAGCTAGTGCGCATCCTCTTGAGTGAGCAAATCTACCGTGCGCTGACCATTCTAACCGGTCATCCCTATCACAGAATCTAACTTCAATCATATTTCAGTAAGCTGAACTGCCCTAAGATCGACAAAGAATCGGTTAAGATGCAGGCTTGTCTAAGCCCGGAGCAAAAAGTGAATCCCTCACGCCAGCAGCAGGAGAAGCACACAGGCACCAGTCGCCTGCTGCCGGCTTTAGCTCTGGCCATAAGTCTCTCGCCTCACCCAGTGTGGGCTCAGACCCCGCCTCGAGTCTCACCCGATCTGCCGGCAAAGCAGGATCAATTGCGCGGTTTGCAAGACACATTGACGCAATCGTCTGACCAGCGCCGCAAATTGGAAAACGAGATCGAATTGATCCGCAATGATCGCGCCAGACTGGCCTCTGCCCTGCTCGAGGCCACAAGCCGCGTCCAGTCAACTGAACAGCGGATCACGGATGTCGAAGCGCGCCTCTCCCTCTCCACGGGCAGTGAAGAGGCGATCCGCCGCTCATTGGACGGGCGGCGCAACATTATCTCAGAAGTTTTGGCTGTGCTGCAACGCATGGGTCATAAGCCGCCCCCTGCCGTTCTCGCCAGTCCTGAGGACATGGTCCGTGCCATCCGCGCCGCAATGCTGATGGGAGCGGTCCTGCCCGAATTGCGCGCTGAGGTCGATGTTCTGGCCAATGATTTACAAGATCTAGCAAAGGTCAGGCGCGCCATTTCCGCCGAACGCGATGTTCTGGCCCGGGAAGTGATCACATTGGAGAGCGAAAAAACCAGATTAACGGGCCTGATCGCGGCACGCCAATCCGTCATGGCCGATGTGGAACGGGCGCTTGAATCCGAACATGTCAGAGCCGCCGATCTAGCCCGGCAAGCGCTTGATCTCAAAGAGCTGATCGCCAGGATGGAGGAGGAGATTTCCTCCGCCGGGTCCGCCGCAGAGGCGGCCCGCAAAGCCGATGAAACAAACAATCGACTGGCAGCCTTGCCTCAAGACCCGCGTCCAAAACTCTCGCCCTTTCGCGATTCCGGCCGTCTGGCGCCTGCTCTTGCCTTTGTAAACACGAAAGGTTTGCTGCCCTTCCCGGCCTCTGGCCGCCTGATCAAGACCTATGGCGCAGCCGATGGCTTTGGTGGAACTGAAAAGGGCATATCGATCAGCACGCCAGTGAGTGCTTTGGTCGCCTCTCCCACTGATGGCTGGATTGCCTTTTCCGAACCTTATCGGACCTATGGACAACTCTTGATTATCAATGCCGGTGGTGGCTACTATGTCATATTGGCCGGAATGACGAAAACTAATGTCGAAGTTGGGC
>CAIVAX010000169.1 GCA_903903935.1 uncultured Hyphomicrobiales bacterium
CATTGGTCGGGGATGAAAGTCTAGAATATATTTTTAAGCCTCTGATTCTAGACGAAATAGTCCTGTAGTGCGCGGACCTCGAGATCGCCGCCCCGATAGGCGCGGATGCCTTGAGCAGCAGCGATCGCGCCTGATAAAGTGGTATAATAAGGCACTTTTTGCAAGAGGGCGGCACGGCGCAGCGAGCGAGAATCAGACAAAGCCTGTGCCCCTTCGGTCGTATTGAAGACCAGCTGAATGGCGCCATTCTTGATCGCATCGACCACATGCGGGCGGCCTTCAGAAACTTTATTGATCTTTTGAGCCGTTATGCCTTGAGATTCCAGATAGCGCTGGGTTCCGGCGGTGGCGACAATGCGAAAGCCTTGTTCGCTGAGCAGCTGAATGCTCTCGAGAATGCGCGCTTTATCGCCATCGCGGACCGAGACAAAGACGGTCCCTGAGGTGGGGACTTTCGTGCCCGATCCCAATTGGCTTTTGGCAAAGGCAATGTCGAAATTGCGATCCAGCCCGATGGCTTCACCCGTCGAGCGCATTTCCGGTCCCAGAACTGTATCCACGCCGGGGAAGCGGGCGAAGGGGAAGACGGCTTCTTTGACGCCGACATGTCCCAGCGGTTTATGGGTCAAGCCAAACGAGGCGAGGCTTTCCCCAGCCATAATGCGTGAAGCGATTTTAGCAATCGGCTCGCCAATCACCTTAGCTACAAACGGCACGGTGCGTGAGGCGCGCGGATTGACTTCGAGCACATAGATCTCGCCATCTTTGAGCGCATATTGCACATTCATCAGGCCGCCGACATTGAGCGCCAGCGCCATTTTGCGGGTCTGTTCTTCCAGCAGGCGGAGCGTTTCGCTGGAGAGCGAACGGGGCGGCAGCGAGCAGGCTGAATCGCCCGAGTGAATACCCGCCTCTTCGATATGCTCCATAATGCCAGCAATGAAGACATCTGTGCCATCGCTCAAGCAATCGACATCCACTTCGACCGCATCGGAGAGATAGCGATCAAACAGCAATGGGTTTTTGCCCAGCACCGTATTGATCTGCCCCGTTTTATCATTGGGGTAGCGGGCTTTCACATCGGAGGGGACCAAGCTTGGCAAAGTGCCCAAGAGATAATCGTCAAAGGCGGCTTCATCGCGAATGATCGCCATGGCGCGTCCACCCAAAACATAGGACGGGCGCACGACAAGCGGCATGCCCAATTCGCTGGCAATCAGGCGTGATTGTTCGACCGAATAGGCAATGCCGTTTTTGGGTTGCTTGAGGCCAAGCTTATCGAGCAGGCGCTTGAAGCGATCGCGATCTTCCGCCAGATCGATGGAATCCACCGATGTGCCCAAGATGGGAATGCCTTCTTCCTTGAGGGAATTGGCGAGTTTGAGCGGGGTCTGGCCACCAAATTGGACGATGACGCCCTTCAGCGTGCCGTTCTCTTGCTCTTTGCGCAAAATCTCCAGCACATCTTCGCTGGTCAAAGGCTCGAAATAGAGACGATCGGATGTATCATAATCGGTTGAGACTGTTTCGGGATTGCAATTGATCATGATGGTTTCATAACCCGCATCGCTCAGCGCGAAGCAGGCATGACAGCAGCAATAATCAAACTCAATGCCTTGGCCGATGCGATTGGGGCCACCGCCCAGAATGACAATCTTCTGCGCATTGGTGGGGCGCGATTCACACGCAGGCACGCCAGCAAAGGGTGTTTCATAAGTGGAATACATATAAGCGGTGGGCGAGGCGAACTCAGCCGCGCAAGTATCAATGCGCTTATAAACGGGATGAACATTCAGCGATTGACGCAGCGCGCGCACCTCTGCATCGCTCTTGCCGGCGAGCGTGGCCAGACGCGTATCGGAAAATCCGCTGGCTTTGAGGCGACGCAGATTGTCTGCATCTTGCGGCAGACCAAAGTGCCGCACTTTGTTTTCCAGCTCGATCACTTCTTTCAAGCGCTCGATGAACCACATATCAATGCGGCAGGCGTTGTAAATTTCTTTGGGTGCCATGCCCATGCGCAAAGCCTGAGCGACCACCAGCAAGCGATCGGGTGTCGGGCGGCCCAGCGCAGCGCGCAAGGCATTTGCATCATCACCACGGCCCAGACCTTCGATTTCGATTTCATCAATTCCCGACAGGCCCGTTTCCAAAGAGCGCAAAGCCTTTTGCAGGGATTCAGCAAAATTGCGGCCAATGGCCATGGATTCGCCAACCGATTTCATTGCTGTTGTGAGCAAAGGCTCGGCGCCGGGGAATTTCTCAAAAGCAAAGCGCGGAATTTTCGTCACCACATAATCAATCGTGGGTTCGAAAGAGGCGGGCGTGGCGCCGCCAGTAATATCATTGGCGATTTCATCGAGCGTATAGCCCACTGCCAGTTTGGCGGCGACTTTGGCAATGGGAAAGCCAGTGGCCTTAGAGGCGAGGGCGGATGAGCGCGACACACGCGGATTCATCTCAATCACAATCATGCGGCCGTTTTCGGGATTGACGGCAAATTGCACATTCGAGCCGCCGGTCTCCACGCCAATTTCACGCAGCACGGCCAGCGAGGCATTGCGCATGATTTGATATTCTTTGTCGGTCAGTGTGAGAGCTGGCGCTACAGTGATGGAATCGCCAGTATGCACGCCCATGGGGTCGACGTTTTCAATCGAGCAGACGATGATGCAATTATCCGCATTGTCGCGGACAACCTCCATCTCATATTCTTTCCAGCCCAGAACGCTTTCTTCGATCAACACTTCCGTGGTGGGCGAGGCGTCCAGACCGCTTTGGATAATGTCGATGAATTCGGCCTTGTCATAGGCAATGCCGCCGCCTGTGCCGCCCAGCGTGAAAGAGGGGCGGATAATGGCGGGCAGTCCAATATCATCGAGCGCTTCAAGTGCTTCCGTCAGGCCTTTGGACACATAGCGGCGCTTGCGCTCTGGCTCTTTGGAATCCCAATCGCGGCGATAGGCATCGAGCGCCTTGTCGCGCTCGGGCGCGGGGAGGGGGCCGTTTTCAATGGCGGCGAGGCCGCGCAGAAATTCTTCCTTATCGGTCGATTTGACATCGGAGGCATTGGCGAGGCGCGAGCGCGGCGTATCCAGACCGATCTTGGTCATCGCATCGCGAAACAGCTCTCTGTCTTCGGCTTTGTCGATGGCTTCGGCTGTGGCGCCGATCATTTCAACATTGAAGCGCTCAAGCACGCCCATGCGCTGCAGGGAGAGGGCGCAATTGAGGGCTGTCTGTCCGCCCATGGTCGGCAAGAGGGCAAAGCCGCCGGGACTGGCATAGCGTTCTTTTTCGATGATCTTGGCGACAACCTCGGGCGTGATGGGCTCGACATAGGTGCGATCTGCCAGATCGGGGTCGGTCATGATTGTAGCGGGATTGGAATTGACCAATACAATCCGATAGCCCTCCTGCTTGAGGGCTTTGCAGGCTTGGGTGCCTGAATAATCGAACTCGCAAGCCTGACCGATAATGATCGGGCCGGCGCCAATGATCATGATTGTAGATATGTCAGTACGTTTGGGCATGATCGTCCATCAATCCAGCTTTACGGAGTGGGCCGTGCGCAATTGGCAATGGCGCGCGCAAAAAGGCCGTGCCCTGACTCCCAAGAGCCTGAGCGCGTCCTTGCGAAAACCCGTGTCGAGTTGGAATTCCCTTGCCGGGTGGAACCCTGCGCAGTCCAGAACCCTTATGGGGTGATCGAGCGGGAAGCGCCCCGGCCCGAATTCGGGCTCTGGATATCCCAGAACGGGGGCGATGGGAACCCCCTGCGGGGGCAAAGGGAGACTTGCGCACCGACAATCGCATGGTCATACCAGAGACATGACATTGCATCGTCAAATCTCTGCCTTTGTGCTGGTCGGCCTGCTGGCCGCCGTGGCGCATTATGGCGC
The DNA here is from genome assembly GCA_903903935.1 of uncultured Hyphomicrobiales bacterium. Taxonomy (GTDB): domain Bacteria; phylum Pseudomonadota; class Alphaproteobacteria; order Rhizobiales; family Beijerinckiaceae; genus Terripilifer. The sequence goes on from CAIVAX010000169.1 coordinate 3,903, forward strand.
CCTGATCGCCCTTGTAGAGCTGGTGGACTGGTCGCCCGTGCCAGCCACTCTTGTGGGCTATGTGGCCGGTGGTCTTGTCTCCTATGGGCTCAACCGGCGACATACGTTTTCCAGTGACCGGCCGCATGAAGAGGCGGGCTGGCGATTCGCTTTGGTGGCGCTGATCGGCTTTGGGCTGACCTTTGTGAGCATGACTGTGCTGCATGAGCGCTGGGGCGTTCAGTATATTCTGGCGCAAGTTCTCACAACGGGGGGCGTTTTGGTGTGGAGTTTTCTGGCCAATCGCCTGTGGACTTTCGCCCCGCGCCGGGCTGAGTGAGGGGCTGTGGGGCTTTGACCTGCAGCCTAATCTTGGCAAACAGGTCTGGGTGATTATGATGGGGCCAACACGATTAAGGATGGCAAAATGGTGGCGTTTGAGAAATTGTCTCAGCATACGGGCGCAGAAATCCGCGGGATCGATTTGCGTCAACCGCTGGATCGGGATGTTGCCAAACAGATCTATGACATCTTCGTTGAGCATTGCGTCATTCTATTTCGCGATCAAGATCTCTCGCAGGATGAGCTGGTGCGCGCCTCAGCCAATTTTGGCAATTTGGCCGCGCCCGGCCGCCCGGCTGAGTTTCGCCCCTCCGGCATGGCGGAGATGAATCCGCAGGTGATGCTGATCACCAATATTCGCGAAGATGGCAAACCCATTGGCGCTTTGCCTGATGGCGAGATGTGGTTCCATCACGACACAATTCATCGTGAATTGCCGACCAAAGCGACCATGCTGTATTCCGTGCAAGTGCCCACTTATGGCGGCGAGACTGTTTTTTCCAATCTGTTTGCGGCCTATGAGGCTTTGCCGCTTGAGCTGAAACAGGCTTTGGAGGGACGCCAAGCGCTCAATGCCTATAGTTTCAACTCCACCTATAAGGATGATGCCAATGCGGTTGCTGCGCGCAATCATGCCATTCATCCGGCCATTCGCACGCATGAAGATAGCAAGCGCAAAGCGATTTATGTCAATCGCCTGATGACGCAACAGCTGGTCGGCCTGCCAGAGGATGAGAGCCGCGATATTCTCGAGCGCGTGTTTGATCATATTGAACAGCCCGAGTTTCTTTATGAACATGCGTGGCGCAAGGGCGATGCTTTGATGTGGGACAATCGCTCGTCCATCCATGCTCGCAAGGATTTCCCAGCCGATCAAATTCGCCTGATGTGGCGCACTGTGATCGCTGGCGAGACGCGTCCTTTCTAATCAGCATTCACAAGAGCGGGGAGGATGATTTGGATTTTTCCATCTCACCAGATTTAGAAGATCTGCGGCAACGCACAGTCCATTTCATCCGCGACAAAATCATTCCGCTGGAGCGCGATCCGCGCCAATTCCAACCGCATGCCAGTGAGGAGTTTCGCCTCTCGCTCAATCGTCTTGCACGTACCGAAGGCTTGCTCGCGCCGCATGTGGGGACTGAATGGGGCGGTCTGGGGCTGGATCATCGCGCCAAAGCGATTGTGTTTGAAGCGGCGGGCTATTCCGTGCTTGGGCCTTTGGCCATGCATATTTCTGCGCCCGATGAAGGCAATATGCATTTGCTTGAACAGATTGCGACGCCAGCGCAAAAGCAGCGCTGGTTGGCGCGCATGGCGAGCGGCGAGATCCGCACCTGTTTTGCGATGACTGAGCCGCATCCCGGCGCTGGTTCTGATCCCTCCATGCTGCAAACCAGTGCGCGGCGTGTGGGCGATCATTATGAGATCAGCGGGCGCAAATGGCTGATCACTGGCGCTGATGGCGCCAAGGCCTGTATTGTGATGGCGCGTGATGAAGAACAGGGCGGCAATGCATCTATGTTTCTCATTCCCATGGATTCAGCAGGCCTCAAGATTGAGCGGATCATTGATACGCTCGATGAAGGCTTTGCGGGTGGCCATGCGGTTTTGACCTTTGACTCTGTGCGCGCCGAAGTCAGCGATCTTCTGGGCGAGGCGGGGCAGGGATTTCGCTATGCACAGATCAGGCTGGCGCCAGCCCGTCTCACCCATTGCATGCGCTGGCTGGGCGCGGCGCAAAGAGCCCATGATATTGCTGTAGACTATGCCCGCACGCGTCAGGCCTTTGGCAAAAGGCTCGGCGAGCATGAGGGCATAGGTTTTTTTCTGGCTGATAATCTGATGGATCTGCATCAGGCGCGTTTGGTGATTGCGCATACGGCCTGGGTGCTGGATCAGGGCGGCAAAGCGCGCGAAGAATCGAGCATGGCGAAAGTCATTTGCTCCGAGGCAATTTGGCGTGTGGTTGATCGCAGCCTGCAGACGTTGGGCGGCTTGGGCATTACCAGCGATGTGGTGGTTTCGCGCATCATGCGTGAGGCGCGCGCCTTTCGTATTTATGATGGTCCCTCCGAGGTGCATCGCTGGTCGCTGGCGCGCACGGCACTCAAACAGGAACCACGCGGATGAATGAAAATCTAGCCCCCGATGGCCTGCCTGCATTTGCAGCCTCTATGTTCGATATTCGCGGTAAGGTCGCGATTATCACAGGCGCAGGCCGGGGACTTGGCCGCGCCATTACCTTTGGATTGGCCGCGCAGGGCGTCAAAGTTTTTCTGGCGGGTCGCAATGAAGATGTGCTGGCGCAGACGGGCAGCGAGCTTGAAGATATGGGCGCAGAAGTGGGCCTGTTATCAACAGATGTGTCGCGCGAAGAGGATGTGCTGGCCTTGCGCGATGCGGCGCTCGATCGCTTTGGCCATATCGATGTGCTGGTCAATAATGCCGGAATCAATCCCTATTATCTGCCCGCTGATCGCACCGATCTGGCGCAATGGCAGGAATTGATCAATGTCAATCTCACAGGTGTGTTTCTGTGTTGCCGTCATATTGGCCCGACCATGTTTGAGGCGGGCGGCGTGATCATCAATATCAGCTCGATTGCCGGACAAGTGGGTCTTGGCCGTGCGGCCGCCTATTGCGCCTCTAAAGGCGGAGTTGAAATGCTCACGCGCGATTTGGCGATTGATTGGGCTCGCCACAAAGTGCGGGTCAATTGCATTGCGCCTGGTTTCTTTGGCACGGAACTCACAGCGGGCATTCAGAACAATCCGCATTTGCGCGAGAAGATTTTGGCGCAAACCCTCTTGGGGCGCATGGGCCAAGCGCAGGATATTGCGGGGGCAGCGGTGTTTCTCGCCTCTCCCGCCGCAGCCTATATGACCGGCCAGACGCTTAATCTGGATGGTGGCTGGCTGGCGCGCTGATCACGCCATGCTGCCATCTTCAGTTTGCTGCGGATTCGGCCTTGCTGTCCGCAGGTGTGAAGAACACAAACATATTGGCGATCACGATTGTGAAGGCGAGGAAGTAGAAGACCGAGCCTAGGCCATATTGATCGGCTAGAATGCCGCTGACCATTGGCCCAATGGCGCCGCCAATGGCTTGTGTGGCGAACAAAAAGCCAATGGCGCTGCCGCCCATGGATTTGGGCGCAGCATCCAGCACCCA
>CAIVAX010000170.1 GCA_903903935.1 uncultured Hyphomicrobiales bacterium
TCTTGCCATGATCAACGTGGCCAATCGTCCCAATGTTGCAGTGTGGCTTCGTCCTCGAAAACTTTTCCTTCGCCATGGTCCTCATCCAGTTCGGCTCGTGAGAGCGGGGTGACAAGTCGCGCTCCCTTAAGTCGCTTTTTAGTAATCTTCAAGTGCCCAATTGTTGACAGGGGCTGGAAAGCCCGCATCCCCCGCCCTATCTCGGTGTGGTCCATAGCCGGCCTGCCCGCACCTGCCCCCATCGGCAAGAGGCGTGCATGCGTCGGAAGTTGGACTTGTAACGGGGGCACGGGAAGAGCATCATCACCAAATGGAGGTGGTGCCTATCAGTGCCCTCTCACAGTCTGGCGGTCACCCCACAACCGGACGACGCTTGACCAGACGACGCTTGACCAGACGACCCTTGCCAAGCTTGCCTTGCCAAGCTTGCATGACCAAGCGTTTATGACCAAGCATTCATGACCAAGCACTCATGACCAAAGAGGAAACAAAATGAAAACCATTAAATTCGGCCTGATCGCGGCCGCCGCATTGGGGCTGGCCGGCCTGTCACAGGCCCAGGCTCAGGACGTCATCAAGGTTGGCGTTATCGTCCCCCTGACAGGCCCGCAGGCTGCTGCTGGCCAGCAAATTGTCGCCGCCATGAAGCTCTATCAGCAATTCAATGGCACCAAGGTCGGCAATAAGACCATCGAATTGGTGATCAAGGACGATACGGCTGTGCCAGACGTCACCCGCCGTCTGGCGCAGGAATTGATCGTCAATGACAAGGTCGCCGTGCTGTCAGGCTTTGGCCTCACCCCTCTGGCTCTGGCCGTTGGCCCCGTCATCACACAGGCCAAAGTGCCTGCCGTGATTTCCGTGGCCGCGACCTCAATGATTGTCGGCACCTCCCCCTATTTCGTGCGCGCCAGCTTCACCCTGCCGCAGCTCACCGCGCCGGTCGCGCAATGGGCGATTGAGAATGGCGTGAAGTCAGCTGTCACATTAGTGTCAGATTACGGTCCGGGCCTTGATGCGGCCGCCGCTTTCAAAAAGCGTCTTGAGGCCAATGGCGGAAAAGTTGTGGAAGAGTTGAAGGCTCCCCTCGCTGATCCCGATTTTGCCCCCTTCCTGCAACGCGCCAAGGATCTGAAGCCGGACGCTATCTTTCTCTTCACACCAGCCCCCACGGCTGGCGCTTTGATGAAGCAAGTTGTCGATCGCGGCCTGCCGCAATCGGGCATTAAAATCCTCGGCACCGGCGATGTGACCGATGATGATCAGCTCAATTCCATGGGCGATCAGGTCATCGGCATGATCACCTCGTATAATTATTCTGCGGCCCATGAATCGCCCGAGAATAAGAAATTCGTCGAGGAATTCCGCAAGGCCAATAATGGCCGTCGCCCCAATGCGCTGGGTCTGGGCGGCTTTGACTCACTGCATGCCATTTACAAGGCCATTGAAAAGACCGGTGGCAATACAGATGGCACCAAGCTGATCGAGGCTTTCAAAGGCCTGTCATGGGTCAGCCCGCGCGGCCCGATGTCGATTGATCCTGAAACACGCGATGTTGTGCAAAACATCTATGTGCGCAAGGTCGAGCGTAAGGATGGCGAACTCTACAATGTTGAGTTCAAGACATATGAGAACCAGAAAGATCCCAAATAATCTTTCTCTAATCCCACGTTTAAACGGCGCGCTGCGGCGCGCCGTTTTTTTTGGTCCTTTGCCTTACAAGCCAGAAGACCTATGATCCCTCAGAGCTAGATCAAAATGGTTGCCAACATGGTTGCAAACTCCCTGCCGCATCTTGAGGCGATTGACGCCTTCCTGCATGGCCTCGAACAGGCGCGGGACGATGATCATTTGCGCGACATGTTCAGCCAGTTTTCGGCCAGCTATGATCTCAATGTGCCGCAAGACCCCTTCTCGCAGGCCTATCGCGATCAACAATTTGCGCTCTACAAACATCTCACCGGCAGGGATTATGCGATCACGCATGAAAAATCCGAGTTTGATGTCGCGCATCATGCGATCCATCCCTTCCCCTTTTGCCATGGCTCGGCGGCAACTGTCGGCAATCAACTGCTCGCCATTGGCTTTCTCATCAAAGTGATGAATCTGCCCAAGGGCGCCAAAATTCTCGAATTTGGCCCCGGCTGGGGCAATACAACTTTGCTGCTCGCCAAAATGGGCTATCAGGTCAACGCCATCGACATTGAACCCAATTTTGTCGAGCTGATCAAAACCAGAGCCCGCATGGAACAGATTGAGCTCACCTGTCTGCAGGGTGATTTTTCATCGATCACGCACTTGCAAGATAAGTTCGATGCCATTTTGTTTTTTGAATGTTTCCATCATGCGCAAGATCATCTGGCGCTGATGCGCGATTGTCATCACGTGTTAAAAGAAGACGGCTTGATCTGCTTTGGTGCAGAACCCATCAGCGCTGACTTTCCCCTGCCCTGGGGCTTGCGCATGGATGGGGAATCGCTCTGGGCCATTCGCAAAAACGGCTGGCTGGAGCTGGGATTTAACATAGATTATTTTCACGCAGCCTTGCGCAAAACTGGTTGGATCGGCCAAGAGTATCGCGGTCACGATGGCCTGTGGTCGCATGCCATCATCGCCAAACGCGCCAGCCAATTCGCTAAGACCTTTGGCTTTATAGAGCACGCGCAGCAACCCTATCTGCGCCATCAGATCGGCGAGCTCGAGGGCGAGACGCTGATCATCCGCCCGCATGAGGAGGGCTATGCCATTTATGGGCCCTATCAAGCTCTGCCTGCAGGCCAATGGGATGTTGAAATTCTATGTGACGAAACAGCCCCGCTGCACGGCCAATTCACGCTCGATTGTGTCGATGACATGGGCACCAAAATCTTGGCGCCAGAAATACACAAGATCATCCAACAGGGCGAGCGCGCCCGCCTCGCTCTCTCCTTTACCAGCACAACAGCGTTGAAGAGTTTTGAAGTGCGCTTGAAAATCTCCCCACACAGCCAAGCGAGATTAAAAGGCCTGCGTGTTAGTCCGCGCATGTGAGGAAGAAGGGAGATTGGAGCGGGTACAGGGAATCGAACCCTGGTATTCAGCTTGGAAGGCTGCTGCTCTACCATTGAGCTACACCCGCATGGCCCCTCCTATGCAATGCTTGGCGGGATTTTTCAATGGTCAATTCGCTCACCAAGCCGTTTGGGGCCAGAAAGAGCCTTTGAACCACCAAAATCTGCCCCTTATGGCAGGTCCCACCCCAAATAGCGGCACAGGCTGCGGCCCA
>CAIVAX010000171.1 GCA_903903935.1 uncultured Hyphomicrobiales bacterium
AGCCCGATGGGCTTCATTGCGCGCATAGCTCGTCTTGGAGCCTTGCGTCATTTTAAACAAGGGCGGCACTGCCAGATAGAGATGACCGCCTTCAATGAGGTTGGGCATTTGACGATAGAAGAAAGTGATCAGCAATGAGGCAATGTGAGCGCCATCGACATCGGCGTCCGTCATGATGATGATGCGCCCATAGCGCAATTCGCCTTCGCGATAATGCGAGCCCGTGCCGCAGCCCAAAGCTTGGACCAGATCGGCCAATTGCTGATTGCCGGCCAGCTTGTCACGCGTGGCATGAGCGACGTTGAGAATTTTGCCGCGCAAGGGAAGAATGGCCTGAGTGGCGCGATCTCGCGCCTGTTTGGCGGAGCCGCCAGCGGAATCTCCCTCGACGATGAAGATTTCCGTATCCTGCATCACATTGCTGGAGCAATCGGCGAGTTTGCCGGGCAAGCGCAATTTGCGCACGGCCGTCTTGCGCGCGACATCCTTCTCCGCCCGCCGCCGCAAACGCTCTTCGGCCCGCTCAATCGCCCAATCCAGCAATTTAATGGCTTGCGAGGGGGAAGCTGCCAGCCAATGATCGAAGGCATCGCGCACCGAGGTTTCGACGATTTTGGTCGCCTCACTGGTCATCAGCCGGCTTTTGTTCTGTCCCTGAAATTCTGGTTCGCGCAGAAAGACCGAAATCATCCCAGCGCAATTGGCCATAATGTCATCAGATGTGACAGCGGCGGCGCGCTTGGCTTGGCCAATGCGTTCGGCATGATCCTTCAAGGCTTTCGAAATGGCATTCTTCAAGCCGGTTTCATGCGTGCCGCCATCGGGTGTGGGGATGGTGTTGCAATAAGAATGGATGAAGCCATCATCTCCTGCCAGCCAGCTCAGTGCCCATTCCAGTGAGCCATGACCGCCGGTCTTATCAATCTTCCCCTGAAAGATCTGGTCAGTAACCAGATCCTTGCCCTCAATTTCCTGCGCCAGATAATCCTTCAAGCCGCCAGGAAAGCGCAGCACGGCCTCAGCCGGGATCGGGCCATCGGCAGTGAGAAGCTCAGGATCGCAATGCCAGCGAATTTCCACCCCGCCATAGAGATAGGCTTTCGAGCGGCTCATACGAAACAGACGGGCGGGGGAGAATTTGGCACCTTTGCCAAAAATCTGCGGATCGGGTTTGAAGCGAACCTTGGTGCCTCTCTTATTGGGGGCCTTGCCAACGACCACCAGCTTGGTGACCGGCAGGCCACGCTCAAAAACCTGTCGATAATGGGTCTGATCACGCACCACATCGACTTCGAGGGTTTCAGACAAAGCATTGACCACCGAAATGCCCACGCCATGCAGACCGCCCGAGGTCTGATAAGCGCCTGAGTCAAATTTGCCGCCCGCATGCAGCGTGGTCATGATAACTTCAAGAGCGGATTTTTTCGGAAATTTGGGATGGGGATCAACTGGAATGCCACGGCCATTATCCGCAACGCTCAACCAGCCATCGGCCTCAAGGCGCACATCAATCCAATGGGCATGGCCAGCGACTGCTTCATCCATCGAATTGTCGAGCACTTCGGCATAAAGGTGATGCAAAGCGGCCTCATCCGTGCCGCCAATGTACATGCCAGGACGGCGCCGGACGGGCTCCAACCCTTCCAGCACTTCAATAGAGGAGGCATTATATTCCTTGTCCACCATTTGGGCCTGGTCTTCCTGCTCTCAGATCGCGGACAAAGCTCAGTAAGCAGAAGCTCAGTAAACAAGCCGGAAGTGCCTTGAGGCTCCTTCTCAGCAGTCCACGCCTGTGATTGATTCGAGACCAAACTATAAGCCAGCTCGCCTTGAAGTGGGAGACAAGAGTGCAAAGAGCCTCTGTGTGGATTGGCCATCAGGACAGCTTGAAGTGAGTATTCTGCTCTAATCTTGCGGGAAATAGCGATTGATGGGTCGCAATCATAGTCTTGTAACAATCCTAGTTTAGCTTGAACTGATGATCGATCTGCACAGATTCTCTCGCCAAAAAGTTCGCGCCTTTACCAGCCAAGAGGGCCTCAATCGGGCTGCCGAGGCGGCCGGCCGGGCCTGTTGCGCGCCCATTGAACTGGAGATTTGGCAGGAGCAGACCAAGCGGCAGGCGCCTTCGGTAGCCCTCGTCCTGATTATGATCGCGATCAGCCTGTCCTGTTCTCTGAGCCTGATCGGCTGGTTCTTCGCCTGAACCCTTGTCCTAGATCCTTGGCCTAGATCCTTGGCCTAAACCCTTTTGGTCAATTCCATCTCAGCCAGACCCTTATGGGTCTAGGTCCCGACAAGGTTTATTGCAGCCTGCAAAGCAAAACCCCGCCGCAAAGCGACGGGGTTCTGGTTCAATTCGAAAGAGAGTG
>CAIVAX010000172.1 GCA_903903935.1 uncultured Hyphomicrobiales bacterium
CGAAAGCTGACACGAGTAGCTGTGGGCTTGCCCATCCAATACTCATCAAAAGCCTCAAGGATCGTTGCATCATTAGAATTATGAGAGACGACCTTATAGGGACCAGTAGCAACGGGCTTACGCGAATAAGCATCAAGACCCATTTCTTCATATGCTCTTTTATTCACGATCCAAGCACACCAAGAAGCGAGCCGTTGCTCAAGCAAGACATCTGGCACGCGCGTCTTGAAGCGCACTGTATAGCGATCAACGATTTCGCAATTATCTAAAATCGAAAAATAAGGCTGAGCACCGGGAATGAGAGGCTTTTCACCATACATACGACCGCGACCAAAGGTAAAGGCCACATCTTGTGAAGTGAGTTCATCCCCATTATGAAACTTGACACCTTGTCTGAGACGAACAATTAATTCGCTTGAGGAAACACGCTCCCAAGAGACCGCCAAATGCGGTTTCAACTCTGATCCGCCGCCATCTGGTTTGCCAAGAAAATCACGGCGAATGAGAGTATCAAAGATTGAATAGGTAATGCGCGTTCCTACATTTGAAAGTTCGCGCGCAGGCTCAAGAGTTGCAGGCAGATCAGCGACAGCAATCGTTAAATCTGGACGTTTCCCGGCTTGCGCAAAAGCATCCGTAACTGAAAGCGGCGCGAGGGCGGTCGCAATGGAAAATTGACGGCGATTGATAAGGGTCATGTCGAGCTCCAATTGAAAGCTGTGACAAATTAAAAACCTCATGCAACATTAGGATGACAGTAATGACCTATTCACAGCCATAAGTCGTGGATCATCCAACAAAACCGCATCTAGGCCGAGTTGCAAAAGTGATGCGAGCGCTGGCTGATCAATCGAACCCACATCACGCTGAACACGAGTGCGCTTGTCGTGGGGACGCCAGTCACCAGTCATGACGGCTATCTTCATATTGCGTGATCTGACGAGATCAATATACTCTAGTGTAAAATCAGCTTCCCACAAGCGCAGCCAATGCGCACCGCTGTCAGCCCATTCGTCAATATGATCAGGAGAGTCCGTAAATCCAAGAATAGCACGATCAGGCATGAGTTTTTTTAATTCTCTAGCAAGCGGAATGCTTCGTGGACCCAAAAGCAGCGAGCTTTTATCTGTGACAGACCTCAAAGCAGTGCATAAAGCCAGAGCACTCTGTGGGTCTCTGACTTTTAAATCGAGCAACAATCCGGCATGACCCTTGGCTTCCAGAGCCTCTTCAAGGAGCATGATACAAGGATAAATGTCTTTCAATTGATCATAAGCGATTTCATCAATGCGCAAAGGTGAGCCCGTCAACCGCAGGAGATCGGCATCATGGAAACACACGAGCTTGCCATCCTGCGTTTGACGAACATCTGTTTCAATCGCATCTGCGCCTGCCATCAAAGCGGCAGAAAATCCAAATGCAGTATTTTCTGGCCCCAGTGCCGGCGCACCACGATGCGCGATGACGATTGGTTTTTGAAAATCTATCCAAGAGAAGGCCATTTAGCGCCGGGACTCCA
>CAIVAX010000173.1 GCA_903903935.1 uncultured Hyphomicrobiales bacterium
CGAATTGCCCGAGATTACCGTTGCCTCGGATACAAGAGATTATCTCGCTCATGCCGCCAAACAGGCCCTCAAATATGATGATTATGAGCTGATCGTCGATATTGACGCGCATTTGCAAGAGGGCGGCTTCTGGGGCGAAATCATCGAGCTGCTGGAAAATGACGTGCTCAAGCAAACCGCGCAGGAAATGATGCGCGGGCGTGGTGGCATGCCGCTGGTCAATATGCAGCCCGGCATGTCCTTTCAGTCTCTAGCTGGTCGTGTTCCCCATCAATCTGGGCCGCAGGAGCCCACCGAAGATCCGGCCAAGGCAGGCCATCGCTTTGTGCAGATCGTGCGCCGCACCATTGATACAATGGGGCTCGATTATCAGGTGATCTTCCCCACCTCCATGCTGCATCTGGGCATGAACCCTATGGAGGATATTGAGATCTATCTCTCGCGCGCCTATTGCCGCTGGCTGACAGAGAAAATTCTCCCGCAAGACAAGCGCATTCTGGGCCTGATCTATCTGCCGTTTAATTCGCCATTGGAATGCGAAAAGCTGGTTCAGCAATATGCCAATCACCCCGGCATTGTCGGCTTCACCATTTGCGCCGTGCGTCACAAGCCGGTCCATTCCAATCAATATATGCGGCTCTATTCGATGATTCAGGAGACGGGCAAGCCGCTCATCTTCCATGCCGGCCCGCATTGGGATGATCCCTCTTTCAGCCAATTGAATCGCTTCATCTCAATGCATGCCTTGTCCTTCGTGCATTATAATCTGATCCACATGACCAATTGGATCATCAATGCCATGCCCGAGCGCTTCCCCAAGCTCAAGACAGTGTGGGTTGAGAGCGGACTGGCTTGGATTCCTTTCCTGATGCAGCGCCTCGATCATGAAGTGATGATGCGCCAGAGCGAGGCTCCCGGCCTCAAGCGCCTACCTAGCGAATATATGCGCGAGATGTTTTATTCGAGCCAGCCAATGGAGCGCAATGATCTGGGGCTGTTAGAGGCCACATTCAAAGCCATGAAGGCGGAGACGCAATTGCTCTATTCCTCCGACTGGCCGCATTGGGACTTTGATCCACCCAGCTCCATCACCGGCCTGCCTTTCCTGTCCGATCAAGACAAGCGCAATATTTTAGGATTGAATGCCGCACGCGTCTTCAATCTACCGGTCAAGCGCCTGCGCCCCCGCGCGGCCGATGTGATCGCCCGCATGCAAGAGCCGCGCGCGTGAGCCAGAATGTAGAACAGACCATCGCCGATTTTGTCGCTCTGGCGCAGGCGGATTTGACAGAGTTTGACAATCCCAAGCTCTCTGATCCTCAGCTCGCCCAAGTGATGACTGCTGCGGTGCGCCTCTATGCCGCGCGCTGTGATGCGATGGCGAGTTTCCCGCCGCCGCTGCTGCGCGAAAAAGTCACCGCCACGGATGTTTTGGTGAGTGTGTGCGAAATGATCCGGGTCGCTGATGTCAACTTATTTGATCTGTCCATGTGGCATGGTCGCCCCCGCCCCAAAGAATGAACCCTATTCAAGCGTGAAGATGGAAGGTCCGTCATGCCCGAGATAAATGTCGGCAAATTTGCAGATTTCGAAGATCCCGGCCGCAAGGTCGTCGATTGCAATGGCACAGAAGTTGGCGTCTTTCGTATGGGCTCAGACGTCTTTGCCTATCATAATATTTGCCCGCATCTCGATGGCCCGGCCTGTCAGGGCAAGATCTTGCCGCTGGCCACCGAAGATGTGGCCCCCGATCAAACCAGCGCGGGGCGCGTCTATTCCAAATCACAGGTCAATGTGATCTGCCCCTGGCATGGCTTTGAGTTTGATATTCGCACCGGCCGACATCCCACCGACCCCGAGGTGCGCTTGCGCCCAGTGCCGGTGCGGATTGAGGGCGGCAATATCGTCATCACCCTGCCCAGATAATCGACCCCTCAGGGCAGACGATAAAGCTTGCGAGCATTCTCGGACAGGATATTGCGCCGTGCCACAGGATCAAGTCCAGCTGGCAGGGCATGGCGCGGATCATCGAAATCCCAATGGGGATAATCACTCGAGAAGAGAATCCGATCAAAGCCGATCCATCCCATCACATCGAGCAAATCCTGCGGATTATCGGGCTCTTCAATGGGCTGTGTCGAAACCCAAATATGCTCTTTGATATATTCGGAGGGCAGGCGCTTGAGATGCGGCACTTCACTGCGCAATCTTTTATAATTGCGATCAAGCCGCCAGCATAAGGCTGGCAGCCAAGCCATGCCGCCTTCCACAATCACCACTTTGAGTTTGGGAAAGCGCTCAAACACGCCCTCGACAACAAAACTCGTCAGCAGAGCCTGCGAAGAGGTCGCATGTTCAGCCATTTCCTCAATATAGTAAGACGCCCAGCCTGAGCTGGTATTGGGCCAGCCCGAATAACCAAAGGCATGAATGCCAATGGGAATATCAACCGCACTGGCGGCTTCATAGATTGGCCAATAGCGCTGCTTGCCGGGCAATTCCCCCAAACGGCTCATGTATTGAACCTGCGCAAAACCACCCATAGCCATGCAGCGCTCAATCTCGCGCGCGGAGGCCG
>CAIVAX010000174.1 GCA_903903935.1 uncultured Hyphomicrobiales bacterium
GACATGCGCAGCCAATTGCATCGCCTGCATCATGATCTGGGCATTACCATGATTTATGTCACCCATGATCAAGCCGAGGCTCTGGCTTTAGCTGATCGCATTGTGGTGATGCGCGCAGGCCATATCATTCAAACCGGCTCACCAGAAGATCTTTATGAACGCCCACAAACCGGCTTTGTGGCTCGCTTTATGGGCTTTGAAAATGTCTTGCGAGTCACGGATACGGGTCTGGCCAGCGAGGAGGGTAGCCTCTTGGTTGATACGCAATCTGTAAAGTCTGCTTATGCCCTAGCCTGGCGGCCGCATCAGGTTCAATTAGGACAAGGCCAATTCCGGGGTAAGATTTTGGGCGCATCCTATCAGGGTGACACGATCGAATATCTGCTCGACACCGCCGCTGGACATTTGAAAGTTCAATCTCCCGCCAGCAGCCCGCGCTATCAAGCTGGTCAAGAAATTGCTTTTGATCTGCCACTCCAGCAAGCGATAAGCTTGCGCGCTGATTAACCAAACAGGGATCGCTCATGCCATCGGTCTGGATTGATACAGATATGGGCTTTGATGATCTGGCCGCGATCTGCGTCATCGCCGCCTCGCCGCAGCATCACATTGCTGGCCTGTCGCTTATTGCTGGCAATGCGCCTCTCGACTGCGTGGCGCGTAATGCCGCTGGTGCGGCGCACTTATTTGATTGGCGCTTTCCCATTCATCTAGGCCGCGAGCGTCCCCTCCTCAATGAGCTGGAGACGGCTAGCTATGTTCTGGGTCCGCGCGGCATGGCCAGCATTGGCCGCCATCTGCCAGAGGCTGAACTCACGGCTGCAACCATGCCCGCTTGGCAGGCTTTGGCGCAATATATCAAAACCAGCAAAGATGGTATTCACATCCTCGCGCTTGGGCCTTTGACCAATCTCGCCCTGCTGGCTCTCAACGAACCAGAATTAGTCAAATCGATTGATCATTTATTCTGGATGGGCGGTGGCATTGGCGGCAATCACACAGCTGCAGCTGAATTCAATGCTGCTGTTGATCCTGAGGCGCTCGCCATTGTGCTCAATTCAGGCATGTCGATGCATATGGTTGGATTGGATACCTGCCGCCAATGCCTGTTGACGCACGATCATGTGACCAACCTGCGCCAGATTGGCAGCGACAAAGCTCACATCATGGCAGATCTCATGGCCGCCTATGTCAATATTGCCGGACCACAAGGTCGCATGGCCTGTTATGATCCGCTCGCCGCTGCAGCTTTAATTGATCCCGCTCTGGTCAATTTCAAACCCGCCCATGTAACGGCCGAATTGCATGGTCAGGCCACGCGCGGCATGAGTGTGATTGAATGGCGCGTGCCACGCAAAGCCAAGGCCAATGCCCTTGTGTCAACCCAACCTGATGCGGGTGCCGCCCTCAAGCTGATAACAGAGTCACTCGCTCGCTCGTGCCAATAGAAAGAGGCTGATCATGCATAAGGACAATCTGCGTGAACCCTTGGATCTTCATGATCCGGCTTTGCGCGATCGCGCTGTGCGCGCGGCGCGGGGCCAGGCGCCTTTTGATATTCTGCTGACCGGCGGCCTATTGGTGGATGTGGCAACGGGAGAATTGCGGCCAGCCGATATTGGCTTTGTTGGCCCTTTGATTGCCAGCGTGCATGAGCGCAATGGCCGCAGCGATGCCGCCCGTGTGATCGATGTAAGTGGCAAATATATTGCTCCCGGCCTCATTGACTCACATATGCATGTTGAAAGCTCAATGGTGACGCCACGCGGCTATGCCAGCATTGTTGTGCCCAATGGCGTGACAACAATCTGCTGGGATCCGCATGAAATCGGCAATGTGATGGGGCTAGACGGCGTGCGCTGGGCGATCAACGCCAGCCGCAATCTGCCTTTGCGTGTCTTGGTGATGGCACCCTCTTGCGTGCCCTCAGCACCGGGTCTTGAACTCTCCGGCGCTGATTTTGATACGCCCGAACTCACTCAATTGCTCAGCATGCCAGAAGTGATCGGCCTTGCCGAAGTGATGGATATGCGCGGCGTGCTGGAGCGCGGCGATAAAATGCGCCGCGTTGTTGAGACTGGCTTGCAATCGGGCAAACTTGTATGCGGCCATGCGCGCGGGCTGGCAGGAGCTGATCTGCAGGGCTTTGCCTGTGCGGGCATTGAATCCGATCATGAGATTGTCTCAGGTGATGATTTGCTCGCCAAATTGCGCGCTGGCTTCACTGTCGAATTGCGCGGATCGCATGATTATATCCTGCCCGAGGCGGTCACAACGCTGCGCGCTTTGCCGCGCCTGCCCGTCACTTTGACCATTTGCACGGATGATGTCTTTCCCGATGATCTTGTGGCCTTTGGTGGTCTGATTGACGTTCTGCGCCGATTGATCCGCTATGGCATGCCAGCCCTTGATGCGATTGCCGCAACCACTTTGCATGCTGCTTTGCGATTGGGTCGTCGCGATCTAGGCCTTGTGGGTGCTGGCCGCCGAGCCGATGTCATTGTGCTTGATGATTTGGCCAATCTCAATGTGCGGCATGTCTTTGCCTCCGGCCGCCATGTCGCCTCCAATGGTCAATTGCATGATGAGCTCAGAGCCGATCCTGTTCCCCTGCCCGCCTCAACCATGAAATTAAATCCGCTCACTGAGGAGGATTTCATTTTGCGGGCGCCTGATCTCATCAAGGGCACAGCACGAATGCGCACGATTGTGCGCCCGCGCTTTACCCAATGGGGCGAGACACAGGCGCAAGTCGTCGATGGACAAGTGCGCGTGCCTGACGGCAAGAGCCTGATGGCGGTCATTCATCGCCATGCACGTGCCGCCCCCGTCACCAAAATGGCGATCATTGATGAGTGGGGCGAGTTTGGCGGCGCTGTCGCCACAACAGTCTCGCATGACTCGCATAATCTGACGATCTTTGGTCGCAATGCGGCCGATATGGCCGCTGCCGCCAATGCTTTGATTGCCTGTGGCGGCGGCATGGCTGTTGCGGCCAGAGGCAAAGTTGAAGCTGAACTTGCACTGCCCGTCTGCGGACTTGTATCGCCGCAAGCTCCATCAGATGTCGCGCAAGCCTTCACCAAATTGCGCCACGCAACCGATCAGATTGCGCAATGGAAACCGCCCCTGCGTGTCTTTAAAGCCCTCGTGGGCGCCAGCCTTGCCTGCAATCCCGGCCCGCATCTCACCGATCGCGGCCTGACAGATGGCACAACCGGGGAGATTTTTGATCCCTTCTTATAAGGGCGATCCAATCTCACAGAAAATTTATTTGGCGGCGTTCAGCACAAAGTCAAACGCCACTTCATAAGTGCCATCGTCTTTGCGCATCCAATCGGCAATGAGCGATTGGCGCACACCAAAGACGGCGTCTGAATCTAAATAGTCATCGTCCTTGCGAAAGACATGGGTGATCAAGGTTTCAAAACCCGGCGCCTTGATCATGAAATGCAAATGCGCAGGCCGCCAAGAATGACGCCCGCTTGCGCGCAATAATTCACCCACAGGGCCATCTGTCGGGATGGAATAAGCGCTCGCCAAGATCGACTGAAAATAAAATCGCCCCTGCTCATCTGCAGTCAACATGCCGCGCGCTTGAGCCTGCGCAAGGCCCTCATGCTGGACATCATAAAGACCATCTTCATCAGATTGCCACACATCAAGCTTGGCATGGGGAATAGGCCGCCCCTCAGGATCGCGCACCGTACCCTGCACAAAACAGGGGGTTCCGCGCGCGCCATTGGAAATATCAGCGCCCAATTCATAATGCGGCGCTCCCTCAACATGAAAAGGCCCAAAGACTGTCGCTTCCGTACAGCCCTCTGGCTTGTCATTGTTCATCGCCACTGTAAGCATGGAAAGACCCAGAACATCCGACAGCAAAATGAACTCTTGTCGTTTGCTATCAGTGATCGCGCCGCAGCGGGTAAGAAAATCAATCCCCGCAAACCATTCGGCTTCTGTGAGTTCAACCTCGCGGACAAAATCATGCAAATGGCGGATCAAACTGTCTATAATCAGCTTAAATCGAGGATTATCTGTATTCGCATGCCGATCAAGCACCGCTTGCGTGATCGTGTGATGATCGAGATTGCGCACAATAATCTCCCCAGCTGAAATGCGAGATGACTTCTGTGATCTTAATGGCACTGCGACCTGCCAGCAAGCTGAGAGGTGGCAGAGGCGCGCAAGAGCATGATGCCCAATAACGCACCACCACACACTCTCACTCGCCCGATAAGCTGTTTGACCCGCATCATTAAGAGCAGATCCCAGCCCTATTGCTCCATCACAGAGGGTGCAAATAATTCTTCAAGTTTGATAAGGCGCGGCGTCAAGCCTTGCTCAAAGGAATAGTGTGCCGCTGTTTCGAGCACTTTGCGATTAGCGGCAATACCATGCGTGATGAGCTGTGTTGTCAGAGCTTTTTTCGCAGAGGTCGGCAAGAGGCCTGTCTCAAGATGATATTCGACCGCTTCGCGCCGCGCCTTTTCGGCCAGCTCATTGGCTTTTTGAAAGGCCTTAAAAATATTCAAAATGACCCAGGGATGACGCTCTGCAATCTCGCGCTTGATCACCATGCCATGATTGATGGGATAAATGCCGCTCTTCTCAAAAGACCGCACGCCCTCTGCATGAGGATCTGGAAAGAGTGTTTTGAAATCGGGATGTTTGTATAAATCGACCGAAGAACGATCGACCAAATTATTTGTGCCTGCCAGATAACGCAGAGCGCCATGCAGCTTCCCTTGCAAGAGCATTTCACCCATATTCGTATCGTTAGGAATATAGGACAGCTTCACATCTTTAGGCGGACGAAAACCTGTGGCTGCACCCTGACTGGAATCATCATTGCGTTCCATCCAGAATTCCATGTCGCGCGGATGCACATCATATTCATGCTGCAAATATCCCCGCGTCCATAAGGCGGCCGTCTGCTGATATTCGGGCACGCCCATTCTCTTGCCCTTAAGATCGGCCGGCAGGTTAATGCCGCTATCCTTACGCACTAATATGCCAACATGAAACATGCGGCGCGTGGTAAATACAGGAATGCCAACCCATCGATCATCCCCATTGGCCACAGCCATCATCAGGGAAGAAACAGACATTTCGGAGACATCAAAATCACCAAAGCGCAATTGGCGCCAGAATAATTCTGAGGCATGCAGCGGAGTCGCCAGAAACTCAATGCCATCAGCCTTAACCTTGCCCTCGAAAATAGGCCGCGTGCGCGGATTATCCGCCATGGCAATGCTTAATTGAAGCTTCATACTCATCTCGCCCCGGCCATGATATCGATCAAAGCGCCAGCCTGAAGTTCACTAAGGCTGGCTAAGACTTATGTCTTTTCGAAAACCCTAGTCCCAAGTCGCAAAGGCCATGCCGCATCCTGTTCCCGCCTCTGATCGATAGGAGGGAACATAATCAACAAGGTTCATCTTGAGATTGGTTTGCGACAAAATGCCCGCAACGGTGATCCAGTTTTTTGTCTCGGATGTGCCAGAGCGGAAGATGGCTTCAGGTTCAGCGAAAATTGTTTTCGTGTCCTGATCGCGAATGGCATTGAGCATGCGCCGATCAAACTCTTCATCAACGACAAAATGGCTAATACCACCCGATGCACAAATAGCGATACGCTTATTGGCATAATCGCCCTTCAAATTCGCAATAGATCGGCCAATCGATTGACCAAACTGGTAACAGCGTTTGGCACTAGGTTGATTGGGCTCAAAATAAGTATTGAGAAGGATCGGCAAAACTGGAATGGGACGATCGCGCACAATGCGCCGATAAATAAAGCCAACCGCATGCCCCACACCAATCAGACCTCTGGCATTGGAGCGTTGCTTCATCGAGACGGCAACATCGAATTCGTCTCTAATCGCTTGGTGAATGATCGCATCAGCCAATTCGACAGGAACAGGATAGGCCTGATCTTCGGGCGGATGACTGGCCGACATGGCCAAAGCAATACCGGGTGATTTAGTTTTGAGCTTTTCAGGATCAATAGCGGCATTGATAACCTGCTGCCCTGAATAGACGGTGAAAGACGGCTGGATGTCTTCATGAAACCATTCATGCTGATCATCACCAACGACAACAATCACATCTGGATTGACCTCATCAACACGCGCGGCCAGTTTATTCATCGCCGCATGATTGCGCTCATACAACTTCTGCCTCGCTTCGAGTGAAGACGCCTGAACAAAGTCTCTCTCACCCTGACGCACAGCCACCAATTCTGGAAATGTATAGGTCTTGCCGCGGAACGGATGCTCTGGGTTGAGTCGATCATCGGCCGCGCGCAAATCCCAACGCTCAGGCGGCGTGGACAGCAAAGGCCCATGTGAGGACCCAAATCCAAAAACAATATTGGCCATAACACTCCCCCTAAGCCTACCTCGGCAGATGTGACGAGACTCTGCCTTTTGATACTTGTGCTTTCTTAAACCTTCAGATTAATTATTCAGCCTTGAGCACGCGCAGTTTGGGATCGCCACCATAAAGACCAAGATCCGAACGACGACCCGCCTTGCCACGCTCCACAGCAGCCGCAGCTTCTTCAGCAGTGGCGAATGTTGCCTCAACCTCGACGCGGTAATTATCTGGATCAAGGAAGAACCAGTTGATGATACCAATCTCACGGCGATGACCAACTGGCCCCTCAACTTCAATGCCTAAGGATTTGATATACTCAATCGTCTCCTCAGCCTTGGCCGGATCAACGCGATAGGCCCAATGGATCGCATGCGGAATATCAATTTTAGGCACATCTGGCGGCCATTTGATGATCGAAAGACCAAAATTGCCGATATAAAGCTTCATCAACGGATTGGTGGAATTGTCATTGCGCCAAGCCAGACGCGCTCCAAGAACCTTGGTATAAAATTCCAAAGTGCGGTCGAGATCCTCGACATAAAAGCCACTATGACTAATGCCATTGATGTTTATTGAGAGCTCTGCCTGATCCATGAGTAACTCCGTAGGAATTTTGATTGAGACTTGAAAGTGGAACTTTTACTGGGCTGGCGATGTCTTTCTGGATTTATCTGACAATACTCGGCGGCAGAAACTAGGGCCATCTTCATGGTCTTCAATATAGCCAGAGGTGCAGATGAAATCCGCAAAGGCGTTTTTGTTGGGCTCGCGCTGCAACCAAGGCGCCTCTTCGCCATCCTCAACTTTCTGAATGGCTTTCAGCAATGCCTGCCGCACGGCGATAATGACAATATCGGTCGAGCCCAGATATTCTTGCGTACGATCCTGAATGGCGCCCTGCGTTTCAATCGCAAAGGCATCTTGCGCGGGGAAGTAAATACCCATGCCGCCAAAGCTCGCGCCCGACTTCATCTGTTCGCGATCCTGCATATAGCGATTTTCGGGACGGCGTACATGGCGATGATCGTCTGCCACATTCTCATGATGGTTTTGAATGAGGCGCTCTTTATTGAGCGGCTCAGAATGGCGATAGAAGAATTCGTAGCGATAATGATTGTAATCATCCACCGGCACATACCAGCGCCCCTGATAACCACTCTCGCCTGTTGATGTAGAAGGTGTCGCACCATTGGGATAGACATAATTATTGACGCGCAAATATTTCTTACCCGCGGGAGAATTATGCAGCGCAAAAATCCGCGTGCCAAAACTTGTCTGCTCAATGCTGATGCTAGGCGGATCATTGCCACGCAGAGCGGCAATATCATTACCAGAGCGCACGCTGGCAATGCCCGGCGGGCGCCGATGTAGATAAGTGGTATGCGCAGGATCAGTTGAGCTCTCGAGACCTTGCAGCCAATTGCAGGTTTGCAGAACGCGGAAGGTGATGCGATTGGGCTCTGGACCCGTGAGAAATTCAAAATCTGGAATCAGTGGCGGCTCGCCTTCGCCCATATAGGCCCAAATCGCACCACCCTTTTCTTGCACAGGGTAGGCCTTATGCCGAACCTTGTGACAGAATTTTTTATCCTGAGGTTCGGCGGGTTGATCAAGACAATTGCCATGACGATCAAACAACCACCCATGATAAAGACAGCGCAGACCACCATCCTCAACCCGGCCATAAGATAAATCTGTCGCGCGATGCGGACAGGCCCGGCCAATCAATCCCAAATGATCCTTGTCATCGCGAAACAGAACGAGATCCTCGCTCATAATCCGAATGGGCAAAGGATCGCCGCCAATCGGCATTTCTTGACTAGTGGCTATCGGTTGCCAATAAGAGCGCAGAAATTTGCCACAGGGCGTGCCCGGACCTGTTTGTGTGAGTAGATCGTTTTTGGCCTTCGATAACACTTGCGCAACTCCTCCAACATCCGATCACAGAGCCATCACTCACTCAGCAATCAGGACGGATTATTCCCATTATGATAAACGTCCGGCCTCAGCCTTGACAAGATAAAGTGGCGGTTAAATGGTCGCGAGCTGCCGTTAGCCCAGCAGGCACATGCGGCACGCCGGCCACTTTGAGGCTCATCTCAACACCGGCCAGCGCGCCCATCAATAAGAGGTCATTGCACGAGCCCAAATGACCGATACGAAAGACCTTGCCAGCCACTTTCGACAGCCCCATGCCAAGCGAAATGTCAAAACTCTTCAACGCCACTTCGCGGAAATAATCCGCATTATGCCCCTCTGGCATCAGCACGGCTGTCAGCACAGGCGAATAGGCCTCTTCATCCAGACATAGAATTTCAAGACCCCATCCGCGCACAGCAGCGCGTGTAGCAGCGGCAAGGCGCTTATGCCGCGCATAGACTTGCGGCAACCCCTCTTCCTGCATCAAAGTGAACGCCTCACGCAATCCATAGAGGAGATTGGTTGCTGGCGTTGAAGGAAAGAAGCCCAGCGCATTGGCCTTGATCATATCTGACCAATCCCAAAATGAACGCGGCATTTTATTCGTCTGCGACGCGGCCACAGCCTTGGGCGAAATAGCCGCCAAACCCAAACCTGGCGGCATCATCAGCCCTTTTTGCGAACAGGCGACGGCGACATCAACGCCCCATTCATCATGCTGAAACTCAATCGAGCCCAGGCCCGAGACCGTATCGACCATCAAGAGCGCTGGATGATGGGCTTGATCCATCGCTTTTCTGATTTGATCGATTGCGCTGGTAGCGCCAATCGATGTTTCATTATGCACAACCATTACAGCCTTGATGGCATGCGTCTTGTCGTCCCTCAAACGTGCTTCAACGCTGTTGGGATCGACAGGATGACGCCAATCGCCGGGGATGAGGTCAACATGAATGCCCCATTTCTCTGCCATATGGCGCCATTGCATTGCAAAGTGACCTGTCTCAACCATCAGCACGCGATCACCCGGCGACAATGTATTCACAATCGCAGCCTCCCACGCGCCCGTGCCAGAGGCGGGATAAATCATCACCGGATGCTTGGTGTTGAAAATCGTCTGGCAGCCAGCCAAAACACTGCGGCCCAGACGCGCAAATTCTTCACTGCGATGATCAATAATGGGCGCAGAAATCGCCCGCAGAATCCGATCCGGAATCGGACTGGGGCCTGGAATATGCAGAAAATGTTGACCCGATGTCTGAACCATTCTCACCCTCGACTGTGAATATAAATGAATCTGCTAATCAGCATCTAATCAGCATCACAATTTGGGTTCAGTCTTGGCAATCAGCGGCACTTGGCGCAGATTGGCATACCAGTTCGCTAAATGCGGGTAATCGGTGCGCCAGCTTTCATAGACCTTATGCTGATCAATAAAGAACAACGCACAGGCATAAGAGGCCTGTAAAAGGCCTAGCTGCTCTGGCAAATGAGCAAGATTTTTTTCAATCTCGCGCAAGCCAGCCACTAGCTTTTGATGTTGCCGCTCCAGCCATGCAGCAGATTGCTGCTCAGGCCCATGTTCACGCACTTCCATGCGGCACGCAACGGCTGCATCCAGAACACCCTGCGCCAGAGCCTCTTGCTGGAGAATGTGTCGGCGCGCTGTGGCATCCTCACCATAGAGGCGCGGGCCCGTGCCGATCTCATCGAGATATTGGCAGATCAATCCAGATTCGATGAGAACCTCACCTTCATCGGTGACAAAGGTCGGCACTTTACCAAGCGGATTAAGAGCGGCGATATCAACACCCACATCACGCGCTTTGACCTTTTCAAGCCGATCACCAAGGCCCTTGAGATGGGCAATGATCTCGACCTTGCGCACAAAGGGCGAAATCGGGCTGATGAATAATCTCATAGAATGCTCCAAACTGTCGTGACCGCTTCTGCGGTCGGTCTCTCATCTTGCGTGAATGCCAAATCGATTGCTCATCAGCCTAACCACCATAGCGGCTGTCAGACTGATCAGCATAATCACTGTGCCCACCACAGCAGCCGGGCCCAGACTGCCGCTCGACAAAAACTCGACCTGCAGCACAGATAAAACGCGATTATTGCCTGACGAGAGCAGCATCACCGAGGCTACATTGCGGATCGTGCTGGCAAAGACGATAATGCCAACTACAGCTAAAGCGGGGACAGCCAAGGGCACAATAATAGTGCGGAAAGTTTTGTTCCAACTGCCGCCCACAACACGGCCCGCTTCTTCAATTTCATTTCCAAGTTGCAACATATGCACTTTCAGCACCTGCACACCCAAAGGCATGGCAGATAAGAAGCTGATGAAAATGAGCGACCAGACTGTGCCGTAAAAGATGGCAAAGAGGGGCACTTGCACGCTCATGTTCAGATAACCGAAGCTGAGTACGACACCGGGCACACAAATCGGCAACCAGCTCACAAGATCCAACGGGCCGGCAAGACGTGTGCGCACCCGCACAACACAATAGGCAACGAGCGAATAGACCACCACAGCCAAAATCGCCGCACCAAAACCCATTGTGAGCATATTATTGAGGCTTGAGAGAAACGAAATATCACTCAGCGCTTTGGTCCAATGCGCGAATGTCCAGACCTGCGGCAGATCAAAAAAGCCAAACAGAGTCATGAAACTGCCTGCAATCAGCATCAGAAAGGGCAAAAGACTAATGCTGCTGACAAACAAAAGCAGGAACACAAAGGCTGGCAGGCGCCAAATGCCCAATTGCACAGATGCAGGATTGCCGCGTCCATTCACCGTTACATAAGAGCGGCGCGTGGACGTCCAGCGCTGCAAAATGATCAAGGGAATAATAAGAGCCAGCATGGAAAGACCCAAAGTCCCAGCAGCATGAAACTCCGGCGGACTATCGGACATCAGCAAATACAATTTCGTACTATAGACCTGCAATTTGATCGGCGCGCCCAGAATGAGCTCAATCTCAAAAGTTTCCAATCCACGAATGATGGACATAATCAGCACCACCATAATAGCAGGCGCCATAATGGGTAGAACAATGCGCACTAAAGTCTGCAAACGACCAGCGCCACATATGCGCGAGGCTTCTTCAATCGCCGAGTCAAGATTGCGAAAAGCGGGGGTCAGCAACATCACTTTCACGGCAATGCCGTAAGTTGTCACATGGACAAACACAATGCCCCAGAAGGAATAGAGATTAAAAGGAGGATTAGATGTCAGCCCCAGCGCTAAGATCCATTCGTTCATCAATCCAAAATTCGGATCAAACAGCAACAACCAGCCCGTCAGCACACCCAAAGAGGGCAGAAAGAACATCAGCCAGAAACAAAATTCGAATGTCCGCGCTCCCGGCACATCTGTTCGAGCCAAGAGCCAAGCGATGAAAATAGAAACCGGCATGGCAATAAATTGCGTGGCCGCGACAATCGCCAGCGTATTGAGCGCAGACTGCCACATGCCCGGCTCTTCAAACGCTTTATGCCAAGGAATCGTGCCATAAAAGGCCGAAAATTTGGTTGGCAGAAAAGCAATAATCGACAGCGCCACTATTGGATAAATGACCAGAAAGGAGATGCAGGCCAGCAAGAGCCCAACTAAGAGCGGGACACGATAAAGATAGACGGTGCGCAGAACTTTGAGCAGTCCCGTCACCTCATCCTGTTCTAGGCTCTGGCTTATACTCACGCCGATCAATCCTCATAAGGCCAGAACGAAACAGCCTCAGGCGGCAAATGAAAGCGAACCTTTTGCCCTTCGGCCCAGCTGCGATTGCTGGGCAAGGCAAACAACACTGTATCAGGTCCAATGCGTAAACGCGCTTCGCAATGCTCGCCCGCAAAGAGCAAATCTTCGATGGTCGCCACAACGCAATTCTCGCGCGTTTCGCTCTCATCAAGCCATGTGACAAATTCGGGACGAATGGATAATTCAATGCGCTCAGACGCCGCATTCTCAGCTTTGGCAAATTGGCCCAAGATCAGCGTGCCTGCCTCATCAGATAGACGCACTCCATATTGACCATTGCGCTCTTGTCTGTGGCCATAGAGTTTGAC
>CAIVAX010000175.1 GCA_903903935.1 uncultured Hyphomicrobiales bacterium
GTGGAAGGCAATATGGTGCAAGGCACAAGCCGCGCGCTCCATGAGGAAGTCACCTTCGACAATAAGAGCGTGACCAGCGTCGATTGGCTTACCTATCCCATTCTCGATATGACCGAAGCTCCTGCAACAATTGATGTGGTGATTGTCAATCGTCCCGATGTGAAGCCCAGCGGCGCTGGCGAGCCTTCAATGCGTCCCATGATGGCGGCGATTGCCAATGCCATTTATGACGCAACCGGCGTGCGCATGCGCCAAGCGCCCTTCACACCTGAGCGTTTGAAAGCCGGTTTCGTCTGAGAACCTGCGCTTTCCTCACAAACCAAAACGCCGGCCTCAGGCCGGCGTTTTCATTTGGTCACAGCTGTTGGGAGAAGATAACCGGACTAACCGGCCCGCAAAGCGCTCAGCATCACTTCGATATAATCAATGCCCTGCGCGACAACGAGCATGCGGGAATGGGGCCGCAAATGTTTGAGCGAGATTTCGACATCCTGCTCACTCATGCCCTCTTGCGGCACGACAAGGCTGACGAGTGATTTGTGATAGAGCGCGCAGGCATCGGCAATAATGGTGACAGCGCGCGCATCTTCACCTGCACAAGTGACGACAACTACAAAGTCACATGTGCTGACTTCCGACATTAAATCGAGGGCCCGCCCCGCCAAATCATTCAGCCAGGCTTGAACAGAGCCATCAGAAGCTGAATCTGGATTCTTTTGTGTGGCAAAGGACAGAGATGTGAAGAAAGACGCGCCGCTCCAGCCATCCTTGGCAATTTGATCAACAAGCACAGCGCTGGACGGATCCAATGCAATCACTTTGATGGAGCGCTGTTTGGAATTGGGCTCTTGAATCCGAAAGCCGGCCTCATGCGCCGTGCTCATTCGTGCTGATTCACTTAACATCCCGCCTCCATGATCCATCAGGCCGCAGAAGACGTGCCGGTTGTCCGGCACGTCTGTAGCTTGGGCTCAGACAGAGGTCTGACGCACGCCCTTCTTTGCCTTAAGCGCTTCCTTCGCGCCTTCGGCATAGGGCACATCACGCTTGAGCAGCAGAGCCGCCTGACGCACTTTATGATGCTCGACATCAACGCCGGGCGGGATGGTGCCCTTTTCAGCCAGCGCTTTGGCAGCGCGCATCAAACGATGACGAGCCATGATGATGCCATTGTCTGTGCCGACCAGATTTTCCTTGGTGCGATCACACACAGGTCCCATGCTTTCCTGCAAGGAGGCATCCTGCATGCCAATACCAGCAATTCCTGAGAAGGTACGACCGGCTTTCTGCGCGGCGCGATCCATCAGATAATCATTGGTCTTGTTGGCCAGCGGAATATAGGTGCCGGGAATGTTCTTGACGTGAACACCCTTGCCATCCTTCATCGCGGCCACTTCGTCATCGGTGAGATCGCGGGTGGGATGGTAATCATAGGACCAGGCCCAGCAGGAATGATCATCAATCGGCACCCAGAAATGCCCATGCATAGGATGATCGCCGCGCGGGGGAACACCCGTATAGCAGGGCATCACAAAGGGTGTGATGCGCCAGTAATATTGATCATCCTCAGCATTGCGACGTGCGCCGATCAACAGACCACCGGGCGATTCCACAACTTCAAAAACGGGCGAGAGATCGCCCAGATTATATTTATTGCCCGCTGCGCCCTTGAACAAAGGATCATTGTGCAAATCGCCGCGATGCAAGAAGGAGACGTGGCTGGAATCAATGCCGCCTTCCATCGCCTGCAGCCAATTGCATTCCTGCAGACGCTTGCTGGAATAGGTCTGCTTCAAGGGGACAGCGCAGAACTCATATTCGGGCTCGGGCGGACGACGCTCGGGCGGGCCCATATAAGTCCAGAGCACTCCGCCCTTTTCGATCAGCGGATAGGACTTCAGCTTGATCTTTTTTGCATAGCCCGATTCCACCGGCTCGGAGGGCACTTCCACGCATTGGCCGTTCACATCGAACTTCCAGCCGTGATAGGGGCAGCGCAAGCCGCATTCCTCATTGCGGCCAAACCACAGCGAGGGGCCGCGATGGGCGCAAAACTCGTCGATCAGGCCCAATTTGCCTTCCGTATCGCGGAAAGCGACCATGCGCTCGGAGAGGATTTTGACCCGAACGGGCGGGCAATCTGGCTCCGGCAGCTCTTCTGAGAGCAGGACGGGCAGCCAATAGCAGCGGAACAGCTCGCCCATGGGGGTGCCGGGACCGGTTTGCGTGATATAATCGTTTTGTTCTTTCTTCAGCATTCTGAGCTCCCAATGCCTTGATCAGGGTATTGTAGGACTGAATTGTCCAAAGGGCCATTCAGCAGCGTTGACCTCACCAGCGAGAATTGCTAGATAGCACTCAAGTTCCTACATGCGGAACATCGTTCCTCTACCAGTTGGACCTTTATAGTCTCTATTCTAGCAACGTCAACGAGGAGTAAGGCTGAATGAGCGGCCAGAAGATCGAATTGTGCAAAACTTCCGATGTCGATGAAGGCTCCGCCATTAAGGTGGAGACGCATGACCTCATATTGGCGGTTTTCAATCTCAATGGCGCCTTTTATGTGATGGATGATACGTGTTCGCATGGTCCGGGCTCTTTGTCCGAAGGCCCCATTCATGGCGATGTGATTGAATGCGATTTCCACAATGGCTCGTTCAATATCAAAACGGGCGAAGTGGTGGATCCTCCCTGCATGATTCCCATGAAGACCTATCCCACGCATGTCGAGGGCGAGGCTGTCTTTATAGAAATCTGAGATCAGTCTCGGGAAGGGCCAGATGGAACGCGGGCTTCAACACAAACGCCCCAAAGGCAAACTAGAGGTCAAGGGCAAGCTTGAAACGAAGAGCAAGCCTTCTGGCAAATCTAGTCGCACGCCCACGCGTCTGTCCTCGGTGGCGATGGCTGTGCGTTTGCTGAAAAGCTTTTCTGAAGGTGAGGCAGAGATTGGCGTGACCAATCTCTCCAAGCGCCTCAAGATTGCCAAAAGCACTGTCTATCGGCTGGCCTCTACCCTGGTGTCTGAGGGCATGCTCGAACAAAACCGCGAGAATGAGAAATATCGGCTTGGCACAGCGCTGTTTGGCCTTGGGGCCTTGGTGCGCCAACGCATGAATGTGTCCACTGAAGCGCGGCCCTTTTTGTTTGATCTGCGTGAAGCCACCAATGAAACTGTGCATCTGGCAATTCTCGATCGCACCGAAATCATGTATGTGCTGAACTTAGAAAGCAATCAGGCCATTCGCATGCGCGCGGATTTAGGCACACGCAAGCCCGCCTTTTGCACAGCAGAGGGGCGCGCGATTTTAGCCTTTCAGCCCGCCAGCTTTGTTGAAGAAATACTCGCGCTGGGTCTTGAGCCGCGCACCATTAAGACGATCACCAATCCCGCCCATATTCGCGAGCAAATCAAATTGGCCCATCAAACTGGCTTTGCACGCGAAGATGAGCAATGTGAATTGGGCATGCGCTCTATTGCTGCGCCCATCCGCGATGAAAGCGGCCGGGTGATCGCTGCTGTGGGCCTTGCTGGCCCTCAACAAAGGCTGAGCGATTCCGTGCTAGAGCAAATTGCCCCCATGTTGCTCAACTCAGCCCATATCATCTCTGCGCGACTGGGTTATAAAACCTCTGCCCATTCGTAATTGTCTCAATTCCTCAATACCACCGTGAGCATATCTCATGCCTCTGATTAGCATACCTGCCGCCAATCTATCCTTTGATTGCCCCGATGATGATACGATCATGCGCGCGGCCGTGCGCAATGGGCTTGGCTTTCCTTATGAATGCAATGTGGGCTCATGTGGCAATTGCAAATTTGAATTGCTGGAAGGCGAGATTGAACATTTGCGCCAGAATCCGCCAGGATGGAGCGAGCGCGATCTGCAGCGTAATCGTTATCTGGGCTGTCAGGCCAAACCGCTGAGCGATTGCAAGATCAAGCTCAATCTGCGGGATCATTACAAAAGCCATATCTTGCCGCGCAAAGTGAGCGGCAAGCTGATGGCTGTGCACGATCTCACTCATGACATTCGCGAATTTCAATTTGCTTTAGATGTGCCAGTGGCATTTGTGCCGGGCCAATATGCGCTCTTGTCTGTGCCTGGCATTGAAGGTGCCAGAGCCTATTCCATGGGCAATATCACCGATGATGGCAATCAATGGCATTTCCAAATCAAGCGCGTGCCCAATGGTCTTGCAACGAGTGCTTTGTTTGATCGCCTCAAGCTGGGTGATGAGATTGGTCTTGATGGTCCCTATGGCATGGCCTATTTGCGCGAAGAGGCGCCGCGTGATCTTTTGCTCATCGCTGGTGGCTCTGGCCTCTCGCCGATGATTTCGCTCACACGAGGCGCTGCAGCCAGTACCAAACTAAACGGCCGTCAGCTGCACTTCTTTTATGGTGGGCGCACGGCAAGCGATATGTGCGCGGACCGCGTGCTGGGCTCTTTGCCGGGCTATGGCACCAACATTCATTATTATCCCGCCATATCCATGCCCGAGACGGACGGCCCGCAATGGAGCGGACGCACGGGCTTCATTCATGATTATGTGCGCGAGGCGATGGGCGATAAAATTCGCGATATGGAGATCTATTTTGCGGGCCCGCCCGCCATGGCAGAGGCTGTCACCCGCATGATAGTTGAGTATAAGGTGCCGATGGCGCAGGTTCATTTCGATCAGTTTTATTGATTCCATCAGCAAGGCGGAGCATTCATGTCTAAACTCAATCTCACTCTGGCATGCTGGAATTATGACCGCACACGCGCCTTGCAAGATGGCAGTGTGACGCCTGATGGCATTGATCTGAATTATCTGGATCTGCCAGTGGAAGAAACATTCTTTCGCATGGTGCGGCATCGCGAATTTGACGTGGCGGAGATGTCGCTCTCCTCCTATACGGTCTCGCTGTTCAAAGATCCCAAACCCTTTGTGGCGATTCCGATCTTTCCCTCGCGCTTTTTTCGTCATTCCTGCATTTATCTGAGCGCGAAATCAGGGATCAAAAATCCCAAAGATCTCATTGGCCGCAAGATTGGTGTGCCCGAATATCAGATGACGGCACCTGTGTGGATCAGAGGTATTTTATCCGATCATTATGGCGTGCCGGTTGATAGCGTGACCTATTGGACTGGCGGCGAGGAAGAGCCCGGCCGACCGGAAAAGCAAAAACTTAATCTGCCGCCCAATATTAAGGTCAATTCTATTCCCGAAGATCGCACTCTTGCGCAGATGCTGCGCGAAGGTGAGATTGATGCCTTTTATACAGCGCGCAAGCCTTCGAGTTTTGATGGCAAGCAAGTCACCCGCTTGTTTGAAAATTTTGTCGATGTCGAGAAGGCCTATTATCAGCAGACCGGCATGTTCCCGATCATGCATACGGTAGCGATCAAGCGCGAGGTCTATGAGGCCAATCGCTGGATTGCGCAATCGCTGTTCAAAGCCTTTGTCGAAGCGCAGAAGAAAACCTATGAAGACCTCAAGCAAACGGCTGCGCTCAAGGGCATGTTGCCTTGGTTCAATGCGCATGTGGAAGAGGCCTTTGATCTTATGGGGCCAGATTTCTGGGCCTATGGTTTCGAGCCCAATTATAAAACGCTTGAAACCTTCCTGCGCTATCATCACGAACAGGGGCTGTCGCCGCGTCTGCTCAAGCCAGAAGAGCTGTTTGCGCCAGAGGCGATGGAAGCCTTCAAGATCTAAGCGCCAAGACTCAGGGTCACCTCAATAATGCTGATGACCCTGTGCCTCGTCATGATCATGCCCATGATCAGGCACGATCGAATCAGGCTCAGCATAGCCATGCATCAAAGCCTCCATCACTTTGCGCAGCGGGTCATCCTGAATAGAGGAATGAGCCGCCAGAAAGCCCGCCAATCTGGCAAAGACAAGCGGCAAAAGCGCCATCATGCGGTAGGAGTCATTTGCATCCTGTGCCTGAATATCTTTCAGCGCGCGCGACAAAGCATCGGTGAATAATTTATCGAGCCCGGCAAAGACCGGATCATTCTGGGGTTTGGGATGGCGCTCTGCCTCTGCCAGCACAGAGCGCACATTGATGATGAAGCGATTGCACAGCATTTCTTCCAGAGAGCTCGGGCCGTCTTCTTCCTCAAGATCACCGCACATGCCTCACCTCTTTATCAAAAGAAAACGCGCCCGGAGGATGAGCCGAGCGCGCCAGAATTCAGATCATCAGCCAAGGGCTCAGAAGCCTTCGGCACGCTCGAGCTGCTCGAACCAATCAAAGCCCATGGGCTTTACGATGCGGCTATTGATGACAATGATGCGCGCTTCATTATTGGGATCAGAATTGAAATGCTTATGGGCGCAATAGGGCGGGATGTAGACGAAATCACCCTGCGTCCATTCAAACTTCTGCGGCTCGGTTTCCCATTCGAATTCCATCACATCATGGCAATCGAATTTGACGTCCCAATGCAGATCATAGCCAGAGCCTTCCACGACATAGAAGACTTCTTCGGACAGATGGCGATGCTTGCCCGAGGCGCCGCCCGGGGGCAGGAATTGCATATAAATATCCAAGCAGCATTCCTTGGTATTCATGCGCTCATTGATGATGTGCTTGATCAGACCATGGGGCGAGCGCTCCAGCGGCATGTCAGCGGATTTCACCACATTCATGCGGGCATCATATTCCTTGCGAAATTCCTGCGAGGCCTTCACCGCCTCAGCATAGAAATCGACATATTGGGTTTGGGCGTGGGCGCGCAATTTCTCGCGCGGATCGATGATTCCCATAATAAGCTCCAAAAGGTGATTTGATTTAAGGGCTTGATAGCACAAGCCCCCGCCCCTTGCCTACTCTAAACCAAGGGGCTTTATGTGATCCTGCACCGTGTCTTAGGCCGAAACTGTGGGTTTAGGCGGCAGGGTTTCGAGTTCAGCCGTATAGGCTTCATCCATGCGGGGGCTCAGGCCATGCTTGGCGAGCGCATCGGCAAACATTTTGAGCTGATATTCGGTCTCATCGGCATAATCGATCTGATTGCCA
>CAIVAX010000176.1 GCA_903903935.1 uncultured Hyphomicrobiales bacterium
CTGCAATCACAACGCGATTGGTTGTGGCAAGGGTCTCACAGGCAACACGAATGTCGTAAGGGTTCACGCCAGCTTTGGCACCCTCACGAAAAAAGAGGTCTACCACTTCGTCCGAAATGCGATCACAGACCTTGTCCGGATGACCTTCAGAAACTGACTCGCTCGTGAACAAATAATTCTGTCTGGTCACACTCATCTCCGCTGGACATATGCAAGAAACCAACAGTCGAACCGGACATGCAGAAAGGTTCGATTCAACGCCATTGACGCGCTGAATCTTCTGCCATTGGCCGTTCGTCAGGTCAAGCCAGGCGGGACATTTCGTTCTTTTTAAAGAACGCTCAGACGGAGCTCTGCGTGGCAGTATCGGAAATACCGTCAGCTTGGCTTTCCGCAATCTGGATCACAAGATCCACGAGGCGTTTGCGCACTTTGGGATCGATAATGCGTGCAAAGGCCCGATTGAGCGCAAGCCCCTCAGCTGTAGTCACAAGATCGGGAACAAAGGTTCGGGATCCATCGGCGAAGCCTGGCGTGTCACCCAATATTTCCGTCGCCCCTTCAAAAAAATAAGAGGGCGGAACTTCGAGCACTTTGGAGATTGCTTGCAAGCGACTCGCGCCAATGCGGTTCGTGCCCTTTTCGTATTTCTGGACCTGCTGGAACGTCAGTCCCAGCGCAAGCCCGAGCTTTTCCTGCGTCAGTCCTAAAACGGCGCGACGCACCCGGACGCGGCTACCAACGTGCTGGTCAATGGGATTCGGCTGTTTGGTCACTCGCAATGTCTCCACGATCGAAACCTGAACGGCGCCGCTTCCGTTCAAACTTAAACAATCAAAAAATCAACGTATTCTTGTAACGCTCCGGCAACGCAGACGGCAAGAGAGATCGCAGGCAAGTTGCGCATTTGCTTAACGGCGCCGACGCGTCGCAATGAGAAGGCCGAGCGTTACGAGCGTCACAGAAAAGGGCGCTAAAAACGGATAACGAATAGCCAAGGGCGGAGTGATAGCAACCGGTAAACGCGCATCCAGAACTCCCTCGGCTCCCAGTGCTAATTGATCGACAATGCGACCATAACTATCGATCACAGCTGAGATTCCAGTGTTGGCTGCCCGAAAAAATGGGAGCCCGCTTTCAATGCTACGCAGGCGAGCCTGCGCCAAATGTTGGTAGGGACCGAAGGTTGGACCAAACCACCCGTCATTTGTAACATTGACGATGAAACCCGCATCTCCTCGTAGATCAGAACTCAACGATTCAGGGAAAATAGCCTCGTAACACACCAGTGGAAAAGCTTGTGGAAGGTCAGGAATACGCAAAAGTTTGCGCGTCACGCCGGGCTCGAAGCCGCCAGGAATATGAACAAATTGGCGAATGCCCATCTTCTCAAGAAAATTCGACCACGGCAAATATTCACCAAACGGAACCAGATGCACTTTGTCATAGGTGTCGATAATGCTTGCTGATGAATTTATCACCTGAATGGCGTTGAAATAAGAAACGCTTCGAATCTCACCTCGATATGCCGAGCCGAGAGTTTCAGCGCGCGCTGAGCCCGTAATGAGTGTGGTCGGACCCAGAGATTGAGCTATCCGCGATAAAGATTCCGGATCTCGCGACAGAATAAACGGGAATGGCGATTCGGGCCATATCAGATGGGTGATATCTGCTAGCCCATTGGGTGCGAAGGAACTCTTGCGACCCGACAAAGCAATATAATGGCTCAGAATGCTATCCTTGTTCGCGACATTGAATTTGTCATCCTGAAGTGTGTTGGGCTGCATGATACGAATACGCGCCGCTGGATGAAATTCCTCTGGAGCCGCCCATAGGCGCAATGCCCCAAAGAGCGTAATCGCAACAAAGAGGCCGCAAGCAGACACAAAGGCTAAAGATGTGCGCCCCTTTGGCATGCGATCATATAAGACCGCGGGGCTTGCAAAGACAAAAACAGCAATAAAGGCCAATCCATGAAGACCAACAAGACTGGTGATTTGGGCAAGTACAAGATTCCCACCCAGAGCCATTCCGAATGTGTTCCATGGAAAGCCC
Source organism: uncultured Hyphomicrobiales bacterium (assembly GCA_903903935.1). Taxonomy (GTDB): domain Bacteria; phylum Pseudomonadota; class Alphaproteobacteria; order Rhizobiales; family Beijerinckiaceae; genus Terripilifer. The sequence goes on from CAIVAX010000176.1 coordinate 2,056, forward strand.
GTGAAAAGGAAACCACGCAGCCATTCCGAAAGGCCGAGCGTAAATGACAAGGCAAAAAGCCGGGTTGCACCTTCAGACCAAAACAAACGCGCGAAAACGAAGCCCAAAGCCGTGAAACAGGCCAAGACAGCAGGAAGTCCGACTACACCAAATGGCAAGGCCCAGGCAAACTCCTCCGCTTCGACAAGAAAGGCTGCACCAAGCCACCACAGCCCTGCAACAAAATAACCAAAGCCCAGACACCAACCGATAACGGCTGCTTCTTTGATTGCCACCGGATCAATCTGAATAAACCGGTTTTGCAAATTTTTTACAGGCAAAAGCCCGTCCAAAAGCCAGACTGAAACAGTGAGCGGAATTATAATTGCAGGAAAAAAATGGATCGGTGCGAGCGAAAGCGCACCTGTGACGCCTGCAAAAAATGCAATGAGATTTCGTCGCCAGCCAAAGGATATCGTTATAGCATGAATTAGCGAAATCATATCGCTCCAATCATGCTCATTCGCCCTTGGCGGGCTCAGGCTGAGAGGCCAAGGTAATCCGGATCCGCTTCAAACGGCGACGATCCGCTTCAAGCACATCGAAACGGACTTTACTATCAATTTCGAATCGTTCACCACGCGACAAGACGCGACCGGCTAAATTCGTCACAAGGCCACCCAATGTGTCAACCTTTTCCTCACCACTGATTGCAGTGAAATCAAAACCTATCTCTTGATTTAGATCATCGAGACTGGCGCGCGCATCAACCAACCAAGTTCTATCAGCTTGTTGATCTATTCGGGGGCTGTCGTCTTCATCATGTTCGTCCTCAATATCGCCGACAATCATCTCGACAATGTCCTCAATAGAGGCAAGACCATCAGTGCCGCCATATTCATCTATGACAAGCGCCATATGAGTTCGCGTCGCTTGCATCTTCACCAAAAGGTCGAGGGTTGGCATGGATGGTGGAACAAACAAGACTGGGCGAATCACACCTACCTTTGAAAGCGGAAGTGACAAATCAAGTTCGCCAAGACCGCGCAGGCGCAAAGCGATGTCGCGCTTGGAAAGGCGCTCATCATTTTTCCCCGCCGGTATTTTCCAGAAACTCTCGGCGGCAGTTGCTATGTAATCAACGAAGTCCCGAATGTGAACCATACCGCGTGGATCATCGAGAGAATCACCGTGAACAGGAAGCCTCGAATGGCCGGCTGTCCTGAAGACAGAGAGTACATCAGCCAGAGTATCATCGATGCAAACTGCTATAATATCAGCGCGTGGAACCATCACATCCTGAACTCGCAATTCATGCAAGCCCAGAACATTCTTCAGCATCGTCCGTTCTTGGGCTGTGAAGTCGTTCTGAAGAGAATTATCTTCAAGAGCGTCTTCAATATCGTCTCGCATCGAAGCATGGCTCAATCCAAAGAGTGCGCGCACC